>NZ_CAUVXO010000081.1:0-8702 GCF_963555865.1 Protofrankia sp. Cr1 | reverse complement strand
GCAAAGCCGCTTGGTGAGGCGGCAGGGCTGGTTGTCAAGGGTCTTGGGGTACGAGGATGTCGATGTTGATGGTGGCCTTCTCTCCCGGTATCGCAACGGCCTGGCGCGCAACGTAGTCCGCCAGGCAGCATCTGGGCATGCGGGTTCTGTTGCTCGGGGGTACCTGGTTCCTCGGTCAGGCGGCGGCGATCGAAGTCCTGGCGCGCGGATGGGAGCTGACTGTCTTCACCCGAGGGCGGTCTGGGCCCGGGCCGGCCGGGGCCGTCGCTGTGACCGGGGACAGGACCAGTTCGCACGACCTAAGCGCCCTTGCGGAACATGGCCCCTGGGACGTCGTTATTGACACGTCCGCCACCGACATGGCGCCGCGGGAGGTTCTCAGGGCGGCGACGCTCCTGGAACCAGTGGCCGGCGCCTACGTCTTCGTGTCGACGGTCAACGTCTACCGGGAATGGCCGAACAAGCCGCTGGACGAAAGCTCGGAGCTGTTGGACGCCCCCGCCGATGCCGACGCCGAGTTCGGGCGGCTCCCAGCGGGCTGGACGGGGCCGGACTGGTATTACGGTCGGCAGAAGGCCGGCGCGGAGAAGGCGGTCCGCGAGACCTTCGGGGCGCAGCGGTCCGTGATCTTACGACCGGGTGTCATCCTGGGGCCGGGCGAGTATGTCGGGCGCCTGCCGTGGTGGCTGCGCCGGGCCGCCCGCGGCGGCACGATCCTGGGACCGGGAGCGGCGGGCCGCCGTATCCAGCCGGTCGACGTCCGCGACCTTGCGTCGTTTGCCCTCAACCGGGCTGTCGCGGCCGAGGGAGGCAGCTACAACGTCACCGCGCCAGGCCACGAGACCTTCGGTGACCTCCTGAACGCCTGCGTCGAGGTGACCGGTGGGCGAGGTGCCGTCGAGTGGGTTGCCGACGAGGTCCTGCTGGAAGCCGGGGTACGCCAGTGGACGGAGCTGCCGCTGTGGCGGACAAGCGCTGGCGTGTGGGCTGTCGACTCGTCAGCGGCACGGGCCGTGGGCCTGTCGACACGGCCGATCCGTGACACCGTGCGAGACACCTGGCGATGGATGCGGGCGGGTGGCCGCACGGTGGACAACCCCCGGTGGCAGGAACATGGGATCTCCGTCCAGGACGAGGCCGCAGTGCTCGGCGCGGCCAGGCTGGCGGCGGCGCGGGCCGAGGTCAGCTCTCCACCATCGGCGCGACAGTGCGGGTGAACTCGGCCTATGCGGGCGCCATCGCGGCCCAGTCCTCGATGGCGTCGCCGTAGCCCCGCAGCGCCTGCGCCTGTGCCAGGTCCGGTCTGAGGAGCCGCAGGCGGATGGAGTTCACCCGCTGCACCAACCCAGTGCCCCGCCAGGAGACCGGGAGCGCGAGGACCACGTCGAGCGCCGGGACTGCACCGTCGGCGTCGCCCTGGACAAGCCGGGCGTTCGCCAGGTCGGCTTGGGCCTGCGCGACGAACATCGGCGGGCGTTGCTCGCCGGGCAGCGCCCCGTACCGGTCCAGGGCGGCCTGGGCGTATGTGCCGGCGGTCGCGGCGTCGCCGAGGAGAAGGGCTGTCGCGGCGTTGCTCATGAGTACGCGCTCGATGCTCATGCCGAACTCGCCGTCGATGTCGTGCAGGTCGTCATGCTGCGATGGGTCGCCAAGCGCCTCGGCCTCGGCCATCGCTGCCCGTGCCGGGGGCGCGTCGCCAACGTGGGCCCAGGCGCGGCCGGTGATGGCGGCGATCCGGCGGCGTCCCACCGTGCCGACCCCCGGCGCCTGCGCCGCCGCCAGGGCGTGACGCACACCTTCGGCCGGGCGGCCCTGCCAGTACGCGATGTATGCGAGGGTGCCGTGGGCGAATGCCTGCAACGGGCCGAACTCGATCGTCTGCCCGTACAGGGCGGCGGTGCGGGCGAACTGCGCGGCCGGCCGCAGCAGAGACAGGTCGAAACACGCGGAGCCGCAGAGCGCTGCCGCCTCGCCGGCGAGCAGGTAGAGCCGTGCCAGCTGGCGGGGCGCCCGCGTCCGTTCCAGCGACCGCTGGGCGATCTCCAACAGTGCCTGGGCCTGCTGGTAGGCGTTGGGAAGCGTGATGGCGCCGTAATGCGTTGCCAGATGCCGGAGGTCGTCTTCGAGCTGGTCGATCGTCAAGTCGGAGAGGGTGCGGGTAGCCGCCTCGGCGGCGTGATCCGCGGCCTTTCGCGCTGTCATCTCCACGTCGCCTTCGGTTAGCATCGATATCCCTACCGGGTACGCCGTATGGGGATCATTCCTCCCTACCGCGGCCCGCGAAGCGATCCGGTCCGACAGGCGCGCACCCATGGTGGCCGGAAGGGGGTTCAGATCGGAGGCGTCGGCAGCGTCCTCGGCTACCGGCGGGATCGGTGGGGTTGAGTTGGTGGGAGCGGGCCTGTGGCCGAGCACAGGCACCACGGGCACCACGGGGACATCGGCGGGTTCCACGATCTGCGCGGGATCGACGCGCGGAGGTAAGAGACCGAGCCTGCGCGCCTTGCGCTCCTTGTCGGCCTGCTCGCGCAGGGCGATGACCCGCCCGCCCGCTTCCAGTGCCTCGTCGAGCTTCTTGGCAAGCCCTTCGGAGGGAACGGTGTGGCCGTTGACGGCGTCGGCGACCTGCTGGCGGCGGTAGTCGGTGCGCCGAGCCAGTTCGCTGTTGTTGGTGCCCTTGCCCGCGATGAGCTGGCGCAGTAGGGCGGACAGCTCGGCGAGTGCGCCGTTCGGCTCTCTCTCGGCGGGCACCGCGCCCACCTCCCCGTTGTCATGAGATGCCGTGGGCGCAGCCGCTTGGGGCAGGCAGCGCCCCCACATGTTGCAGTCTGTGCAGGACCTTGCGCCGATTGTGTCATGGATGCGACGGAAGCGGCACCGGCGAGTACGGGGACCGCTCGCGAGTGCTGTGCGTCCTCTACCGCGAGGATGCCCCTGTCGCGGCTCCGTCGGAGAGGAGGTCCGTCGTGCCCACTGCACATCCAGTGGGGTCCGCCGTCGTGCCTGAGTGGCGGCGTCCCTCTGTGATCGACGCGAAGGTGGTCGACGCGGTCGAGGCGGCCTGGTGCCATCCCGGCGTTGCGGTCGTGCTGCGCGGCACGCTCAGCTGCCCGACCACGGTGTCCTCGGGCGCGTGGGGGGACTTCCTTGCCGCGGTCAAGCGTGGCGAGTACGACCATCTGCCGTTGGCCGAGACGCGGCGCGCTCCAGCCAGCCGAACATCATCTGAAAGGGACAACTCGTGACTGACGCCGCACTGGCGGATGACCAGGCTGTTCGTCTGCGCAACAAGGTCATCGACGATCTCGTGGCCGCCGGGACGATCGTCTCGCCAGCGATCGAGGCCGCGATGCGGCGGGTGCCGAGGGAGGCGTTCGCGCCGGAGGCTGAGCTGAGCGCGGTCTACCACCCGTGGAATGGGCTGGTCACCAAGCGAGACGCTGACGGCCGGTCACTCAGCTCGCTGTCCGCGCCGCAGGCGCAGGCGCACATGCTGGAGCAGGCCCGGATCGAGCCGGGGATGACAGTCCTCGAAGTGGGCAGCGGCGGGATGAACGCCGCATACCTTGCCGAACTGGTCGGCCCGTCGGGGCGGGTCGTGACGGTCGACATCGACGAGTTCGTCACGATGCGGGCTTCTCGTTTCCTGGCGGAGGCCGGCTACGCGGATGTGCGGGTGGTGCTCGCCGACGCCAAGGCGGGCGTGCCGCGGTTCGCTCCCTATGACCGAGCGCTGGTCACACTCGGGACGTGGGACATCCCGCCGGCCTGGCGGGACCAGCTGGTCGAGGGCGGGCGGCTGGTCGTGCCGTTGCAGGTCATGGGTCTCATGCGAACCGTGGCCTTCGAGAAGGCCGGCGACCTGCTGGTCAGCGACTCCTCGAAGCTGTTTGGCTTCGTCCCGATGCAGGGAGCCGGCGCGCATGACAGCGTCGAGCTGGCCTTGGCCGGCGGCGCGGTGACACTGATCTTCGACGAGGGGGCGCCGGCCGACCCGGCCGCGCTGGACGGAGTGTTCGATACCGAGCCGTTCGTGGTGGACAGCGGCGCGGGCCTTCGGATGGGCGAACCGTGGGCAACGATGCAGATGTGGCTGGCCACGACCGTGCCGGGCTTCTGTCGACTGCGCGTCGACCACGACCTCAACGAGGCGGCGGCGCGGCCGTTGCCCGGTGCCACGGTCGGGTGCGCGGTCGTCGAGGGCGGCAGCGTCGCCTACGTCGCTACCCGCCAGCTCGATGGAGACGACCTCACCCTTGACGTCCACGCCTACGGGCCGGACGCCGCCGGCCTCGCCGAGACGGTCGTCGAGCAGTTGCGGGTCTGGGATCGGGACCACCGCGGCGGCCCGGGACCGCGCTACCTCGTCCTGCCGGCTGGAACCCCAGACACCGAGCTTCCGGCGGCGGATCGCGTCATTAACAAGATCCACAGCAGGGTTGTCCTGTCCTGGCCTCGTCCGGCGCATTCCGCATCGGACCAGGACATCGCTCACCAACCCTTTCCACGGTAAGGAGCTGATCATTCATGATCTTTCAACCCTCCGACAGCGCCATCGCGCTGCTGGACCGAGGCGCGGATGACGACGAGTTTGCCCTCGACGTACGGGTGGTCATCTCGCACCTGGTCGGGCAGTACGACTGCCCGACCAACGACGGGTGCGGCGAGACCTGCAAGGACAACGCGAGTGCTTGCCGCTCGAACAACAACAACGTGTTCTAACCGGCGAGGTCCGGCCCTCGGCCTACCGGCGGCCAGACTTTGAGGAGAGGTGGAGCGATGGCGACAGGGGCCGCGAGGCTTTCCTGGAGCCCGGTCGGGCTGTTGCGGGTCACGACCGAGCCAGGAGCGCTTGATCTCCCGGACGCGCTGGACCTGTCCTCCACCGCTCCCGCCGCCCCGGTTCTGGCGTGGCTGGCGAAGATGTGGGGCCGCGGGGAGATCCGCGAGACGCTGACCTGGGCGAGTCCGGCGCTCTGCGCGCAGATCGAGGTGATCCTAGCCGACGGCGGCGCGGCTCCCGTCCACGTCCACCGGGCGTCGGCGTCGCTGGCGTCGTACCTGCTGCGCTGGCAGCGCCGGCAAACGCCGTTCGGCCTGTTCGCCGGGGTCGGTCCCGCGCGGTTCGACAGCGCGGTCGCGAAGGTTCGCTGCGGCCCCGGCCACCGGTACGCGATCCGGGCGGACGCCGATTGGCTCGGCGAGGTGACCGCCCGGATCGGACGGTGTCCCAAGCTGGCCGCCCGGGTACCGGTGGTGGCCTGCAACACCGTCACCCGGCGGGGCGGCCGGCTGATCGCTCCCGGAGCCACGCCAGGCCCCGGCCCGCATCGCGAGGCGGCATTGGAGGTGTCCGTCCGGGCGACCAGCCCTGTGATCTTCGCCCTCGGCGCGTCTAGCGCCCCGATTCCCCTCGGCGAGCTTTGCGAGCTGCTCGCCTCCCGGTTCCCCACAGCCAGCGGCGACCAGATTGACGGAGTACTCGGCGAACTGGTCGACAACCAGTTCCTGCTCAGCGCGCTGCGGGTTCCGATGAGCGAACCGGACGCGCTGCGCGCCGTCTGCCAGGTCCTCCACGACGCCGACGCGGAGAACATCGCCGAGGTCGCGGACCTGGTCCGCGAGCTATACGCGATCCGCGACGCGCTGCCCGCTGGCCTTGTCGACGCCGTCCCGGCAGGGGTCGGCGCGCGGATGACGGTGCAGGCCCCCGCGGCGCGAACCCCGCTGCTGATCGACACGGCCGTCGACTGCGAAGCAGACATCCCCACAGCGGTGGCCCGCGAGATCCGGGATGCCGTGGCCGTGCTGTACCGACTCTCGCCCTACCCGTTCGGCCATCCGGCCTGGCGGGAGTACCACACCGCGTTCCGCTCCCGCTACGGCACGGGTGCGCTGGTCCCGGTTCTCGACCTGGTCGCGGACAGCGGCCTCGGCCTGCCGGCCGGGTTTCTCGGCTCAGCCCGCGAGACTCCGCCGCGGCAGCTGAGCGAACGCGACGAGAGGGTCATGGCGCTCGTCCAGGAGGCGATGGCCGGCGGCAGTGAGCTGCTTCTGACCGACATGATGATCGACGGGCTGTGCGCGGACAGCGCAGCCGTTCCCGCGCTGCCGCCGCGCACCGAGGTGGCCTTCGAGATCCACGCGGCCACGGTCGCGCAGCTACAAGCCGGCCGGTTCACGCTGGAGGTCACCGGTACCCCGCGCCCGGCGAGCAGCATGGCCGGACGGCACGCCTACCTTCTGCACCCGGACGATTTCGCTGCGGTTCGTCGGACGTTCGAGCCCGCCGCGCCGGGGCTGGTGACGGCGCAGTTGTCGTTCGCTCCACGTCGGCAGCGCAGCGAGAACGTTACCCGCACCGGCGCGCTGAGCCCGACGGTCATCCCCCTCGCCGAGCATCGGCGGCCTGGCCCGGACGGGATCGACCCCTCGGACCTGGCGGTGACGGCCGACGACTACGGCCTCGACCTGGTCCAAATCTCGACCGGCGACCGGGTGCAGCCGCTGGTTCCGCACGCGCTGGAGGCCAGCGTCCACACACCGCCGCTTGCCCGGTTCCTCGCCGAGGTGTCGACGGCCTGCTGCGCGGTGTACCGGTCGTTCTCCTTCGGCGCCGCCTCCGGCCTGCCGTACCTGCCGCGGGTCCGCTACCGGCGCACGATTCTCTCCCCGGCCCGCTGGCTGCTCGACGCAGCCCAGCTCCCCGGTCGCCGCGCGCCGACCGCCGAATGGGAGCGGGCCCTGACCGGTTGGCGGGCTCGCTGGCACGTCCCGGACCACGTTGCGCTCGTCGACCACGACCGGCGCCAGCCTGTCGATCTACGTCACCCGGCACACCGGCACCTGCTGCGGACCCGTCTCCAGCGCGCCGGACACCTGGAACTGCGCGAGACCGCACCGCCCGACCAGCTCGGCTGGATCGGGCGCGCCCACGAACTCCTCCTGCCGCTGACCCGCGCCGAACAGCACGACGTCCAAGCCGCGCGCACGAGCCCATCGCCGTGCCCCGTGCCCGCCGCCGAACTCGCCCTACCGGCCGCGTCGCCAGTCATCGCCGCCCGGCTGTACGCCCACCCCGACCGGTTCGACGAGATCCTCACCGACCATCTCCCCGTCTTGCTACAAGGGCTCTCCGCCGAGCCGGCGTGGTGGTTCCACCGGCACCGCAACCTGCGCGACCACCAGAGCGACCAGTATCTGGCGCTGTTCCTGCACGTCGGCGACTCGGGCGCCTACGCGGCGACCGCCAGCCAGCTCGCGGCCTGGGCCGAGGAGATGCACCGCGGGCGGCTGACCGCACAGCTGACCTTCGCCAGCTGGCAGCCGCCCACCGGCCGCTACGGTCACGGCCCCGCGCTCGACGCCGCCCTACGCGTGTTCACGGCCGACTCGGTCGCCGCGCTCGCCCAGATCGGCGCGGCTCGCACCGGGACAGCTCCGCAGGCGCTGACGGCGCTCAGCTTCCTCGACCTGGCCGCCGCGTTCGCCGACGACGCCGCCACCGGGAGGGCCTGGCTGTTAGACACGTTGCCCCAGACCCACGGCCGTCTCGATCCAGCTCTCCGCAACCAGACCGTCGTGCTCGGCGACGGACTCGGAGCACTGGCCGAGACACCTCCGGGCCGCGCGGTGGCCGCCGCCTGGCAGGACCGCGCCGCCGCGCTCACCGCCTACGCCAGAGAGCTGGTCTCCCAGCGTGAGCCGGCCGGCGTGCTGGGGCCGTTGCTGCACCTGCATCACCTGCGCACGCTCGGCGCCGGCCCCGAGGCCGAGCGCGTTACCGGCCGACTGGCCCGTGCGCTGGCACTGCTCGCCCAGGCCACCCATGCGAACGCCTGACACCGTGGCCACCGGACTGGCGTCCTCGGCCGACCTCGCCCGCGAGGCCGCGGGTCAGCTCCGCCAGGCCGTCACCGTCCCGCCGCGAACCGCGCACGCCCGGCTTGCCGGTGCGGCATTGGCCAACGGCACCGCCGGGATCGCGCTGGCGTACATCGAGCGCGCCCGCGCCGGTCTTGACGACTGGGGCCGCGCCCACGAGTGGATCTGTGACGCTGCCGCCGAGCCCGTCAGCGACCACGACACCGCCGGGCTTTTCCTTGGCGCCCCGGCCCTGGCGTTCGTCCTCGACGCCGCCGCCGGTCCCACCGGCCGCTACCGCGGCGGTATCGCCGAGCTCGACGCCGCCGTGACCCGGCTCGCGCACCGCCGCGCCGCCCAGGCCCTCGCCCGCATCCAGGCCGGCCGGCTCGCGTCATTCGCCGAGTACGACGTCTTCTTCGGCCTGACCGGGGTCGGAGCCCTGCTGCTGCGCCGGGCCTCTACCAGCAACGCGACCGAGCAGGTTCTCACCGCGCTTGTCGCGCTGACCAGACCGCTGACCGTGGACGGCGAAACGCTGCCCGGCTGGTGGGTCGGCCACGACCCGCACCGCCGGCAGAGCTCTGCCTTCCGCGGCGGGCACGCCAACCACTCGATCTCCCACGGGATCACCGGCCCGCTCGCCCTGCTCAGCCTCGCCGCCCGCCGTGGCACCCTGGTGGACGGGCAGCTCGACGCGATCGGCAGCGTCTGCGACTGGCTCGACGCCTGGCGGCAGGACGGTCCCGCCGGTCCGTGGTGGCCGGAGCATCTCGCCGTGGACGAGTTGCGCACCGGGCGCTGCGTCCAGACCCGCCCGGCCCGGCCCAGCTGGTGCT
>NZ_CAUVXO010000080.1:9575-15949 GCF_963555865.1 Protofrankia sp. Cr1 | reverse complement strand
GAGCCGGATGCGGGCACCGCAGGACGAGATCGCCGGACCAGCCGGGGCGAGAGGTATGACGAACCTCGTGGCGCGGTTGCAACGGTGTAAACGTATGCAGGTCTAGTCGACGTGGGACCATCTGCCGTGGACGTCTTCAGTCACGTCCCGGCCACCCCGTGCACCGGCACGGGGTGGCCGAGGCGCAGGCCGTCGCGACGCGAAGGAGGTCACATGACGGGGGATGGGCGCCAACTCGGGGAGGATGGGTCGCCGTCACCGACGGATCCCATACGGGTGCTCGTCGTAGACGACCATGCGCTGTTCCGGCGCGGTCTGCAAATGGTCCTCGAACAGGAGGCCAACATCGAGGTGGTCGGCGAAGCCGCGGATGGTGCGGAAGCCGTCACGATGGCGGTCGACATGGCACCGGACATCGTCCTCATGGATGTCCGGATGCCGCGGCGCGGTGGGATCGACGCGACCAGCGCAATCAAGCAGGCCGTACCCAGTGCGAAGATCGTGATGTTGACCATCAGCGACGAGGAGGCAGACCTCTACGACGCGATCAAGGCGGGCGCGATGGGGTACCTGCTCAAGGAGATCTCGATCGACGAGGTTGCCACCGCGATCCGCGCCGTGCACGGTGGCCAGAGCCTGATCAGTCCTTCGATGGCGTCGAAACTCCTCACCGAGTTTGCATCGATGATCAAAAAGGCGGACGACCGGCCGCAGCTGCCGACACCCCGCCTCACCGATCGCGAGATGGAGGTCCTGCGGCTCGTCGCCAAGGGGCTCAACAACCGTGATATAGCCAAGCAGCTCTTCATCAGCGAAAACACGGTTAAGAACCACATCCGCAACATCCTCGAGAAGCTTCAGCTGCACTCACGCATGGAGGCGGTGGTCTACGCGGTTCGGGAGAAGCTTCTGGAGATCACCTGAGATCACGGCGGACGCCGTGCGACAGCTCTGGTGATCCCCGGATGGGCCCCGTCCCAGTTGGACGTCGTCCGGGCGGGTTCGGCCGATCCCGTGCCGAACCCGGACTTCGCCGACTTCGGGCACCGATGCCGGGCCTCGGGCGTTGTTCTGGTCGGAGTGTGGCGCATGGTGTCGGTCGCTCTTACGGCGGAGCCCCGGCTTCCCGTCACCCGAAGCGAGTCATGATCGTGTCACTTCTGGTCGGCCGGGTAGCCTGTGGAACCGCCGACCCGTGGGATGGCCGGATCGATCAGCACGGAGGGACTGGGGCGTGTCTGATGGATCTTCGATCGTGCGGATCGATGCCCAGTCAGATACGCCCTAGCCTTGGCAACATCCACGAGACACGGCCTAGTCTCGTTGTGTAGGTGACCCCGCCGACCAACCGCCCGAGGAGTTTCGCCCGTGGTACTCGAGAAGATCCTCCGTGCCGGCGAGGGTCGCATTCTGCGCAAGCTCAAGGCGATCACAGATCAGGTGAACCTCCTCGAGGACGACTTCGTCGGGCTCACGGACACCGAGCTTCGCTCGATGACCGACGAGTTCCGCCATCGGCTCGATGCGGGCGAAACCCTCGACGACATCCTCCCCGAGGCGTTTGCGGCGGTGCGTGAAGCGGCCCGACGGACCCTGGGGCAGCGGCACTTCGACGTCCAGATCATGGGCGGTGCGGCGCTGCACCTGGGAAACATCGCCGAGATGAAGACGGGTGAGGGCAAGACCCTCGTGTCCACGTTGCCCGCCTATCTCAACGCGCTGTCCCGCAAGGGCGTACACATTATCACGGTCAACGATTACCTGGCCCAGCGGGACGCGGAGAACATGGGCCGGGTACACCGCTTTCTCGGCTTGACGGTCGGCGTCATTCATCCGCAGATGCAGCCGGCCGTCCGTCGCCAGCAGTACGAGGGCGACATCACCTACGGCACCAACAACGAGTTCGGCTTCGACTATCTGCGGGACAACATGTCCTGGAGCGGCGAGGAACTCGTCCAGCGCGGGCACAACTTCGCCGTCGTCGACGAGGTCGACTCGATTCTGATCGACGAGGCCCGAACCCCGCTGATCATCAGCGGTCCGGCGGACAACCCAACCCGTTGGTACACCGAGTTCGCCCGTATCGCTCCGATGCTGGTGAAGGACACGGACTACGAGGTCGAAGAAGGCAAGCGGACGGTCGCCATCACGGAGTCCGGGGTGGCGAAGGTCGAGGACCAGCTTGGTATCGACAACCTCTACGAATCCGTGAACACACCGCTCGTCGGCTACCTCAACAATTCACTGAAGGCGAAGGAACTCTACCGCCGGGACAAGGACTACATCGTCACGGACGGCGAGGTCCTCATCGTCGACGAGTTCACCGGCCGTGTCCTGCACGGGCGTCGTTACAGCGAGGGAATGCACCAGGCGATCGAGGCCAAGGAGAAGGTCGAGATCAAGCAGGAGAACCAGACCCTGGCCACGATCACCTTGCAGAACTACTTCCGGCTGTACGACAAGCTGTCCGGTATGACCGGAACCGCGATGACCGAAGCAGCCGAGTTCCACCAGATCTACACACTCGGCGTCGTGCCGATTCCGACGAACAAGGCGATGGTCCGGGCGGACCAACCCGATGTCGTGTACAAGACCGAGGTCGCCAAGTTCGATGCGGTCGTCGATGACATCGCCGAGCGTAATACGAAGGGGCAGCCGGTTCTTGTCGGCACGACCAGCGTGGCGAAGTCGGAGTACCTGTCCAAGCAGCTGACCAAACGCGGCGTGAAACATGAAGTGCTCAACGCCAAGCACCACGAGCGGGAAGCATTGATCATCGCTGAGGCCGGATGCAGGGGCGCGGTGACCGTTGCCACCAACATGGCCGGCCGCGGCACCGACATCATGCTTGGTGGCAACCCGGAGTTTCTTGCCCAGGCGGAGCTGCGGGAGCGTGGACTCAGCCCGATCGAGTCCCCCGAGGACTACGAGGCGGCGTGGCCGGAGGCCCTGGAAAAGGCGCGGGCGTCGGTCGGTGCTGAACATGACGAGGTCGTGGAGCTAGGCGGGCTCTACGTCCTCGGCACCGAGCGTCATGAGTCCCGCCGGATCGACAACCAGCTGCGTGGACGAGCCGGCCGGCAGGGCGACCGCGGTGAGTCCCGGTTCTATCTGTCGCTGGGCGACGATCTCATGCGGCTGTTCAACGCCGCCGCTGTCGAAGGCATCATGGACAGACTCAACATTCCCGAAGACGTGCCGATCGAGTCGAAAATCGTCACCCGCGCGATCCGGTCTGCGCAGACGCAGGTCGAAGGTCAGAACTTTGAGATCCGAAAGAATGTCCTGAAGTACGACGAGGTGATGAACAAGCAGCGCACCGTCATCTATGAGGAGCGTCGCAAGGTTCTCGAAGGCGCGGACCTGCACGAGCAGATCCGTCATTTCGTCGACGACACGGTGGACGGCTATGTCCGGGGCGCGACAGCGGATGGCTATCCCGAGGAGTGGGACCTCGACACTCTCTGGTCCGGTCTTGGTGAGCTGTACCGGGTGGGTGTGGAAATTCCGGCCCCTGACGAACGCGACGGACTGACGACCGAAACGCTGGTCGAGGATCTGCAGGCCGATGCCCACGATGCCTACGATCGGCGCGAGGAAGAGCTGGGTTCCGGTCCGGACGGCGAACCGCTCATGCGTGAACTGGAGCGCCGGGTCGTCCTGGCGGTGCTCGACCGAAAGTGGCGCGAGCACCTTTACGAAATGGACTACCTGCAGGAGGGTATCGGCCTGCGGGCAATGGGGCAGCGTGATCCGTTGGTCGAGTACCAGCGGGAAGGCTACGATATGTTCCAGACGATGATGGAGGGCATCAAGGAGGAATCGGTCAGGCTGCTGTTCAACGCCGAGGTCCAGATTCCCTCCACAGACGGCACGGCTGCCCAGAGCGTGAGTCCGCCGGACGGCACAGCGATCGTCCCGGCCGATGGCGAGACGCAGGCAGCGGACGGCGCCGCGCTGGTCGCGGCGGTACGGGCCGCCACGGCGGGTGCCGCCACCGACGGCACCGTCCCGGTTGCCCCGCCGGCGCAGGGCACGCCGCAGACCTCTGGCCGCCCGCCGGTGCCGACTCCGCCGCCGGTATTCGTCAAGGGTCTGGAACCACGTCGACCTGCGGATAATCTCCGCTACACCGCGCCGTCGGTGGACGGCGGATCCACCGCGGTCACCACCGAGGTCACCACCGGGACATCCCCTGGTGGGCTCGCTGGAGCAGTAGGCGCCCCGACGGCCACCGCAGGCAGTAGCCGCCCTGCTCGCAACGCACCGTGCCCATGTGGATCCGGGCGCAAGTACAAGCGGTGCCATGGCGACCCGGCGAACCGCAGCACAGCCTGATCTACGCCCCTATTGCCGGTCGCTCTTATTGTGATCTAGCGGGTTTGTAGCGCCGTGACCTGCCAGCGCCCTCTGCTCGTTTCCATTCGCAAGGCGAGGGCCGATACGCGCTCGCCTCGGGCGATCACCGCGGCAACCTCGGCTATCCCTTCCCGAGGCTCGCATATCCGCACGCAGCGCAAGGTGTAGCGCTGTTTGCGGACGT
Organism: Protofrankia sp. Cr1; assembly: GCF_963555865.1. NCBI lineage: Bacteria > Bacillati > Actinomycetota > Actinomycetes > Frankiales > Frankiaceae > Protofrankia > Protofrankia sp. Cr1. Next base: position 11,406 of record NZ_CAUVXO010000080.1, on the reverse strand, counting down.
TGTTCGCGGCCAGCTGTTCGAGGTCTGCCTGGACCTGCGCAGACGTCCACGTGGCAAGGTGCGCGACGGGCCGGATGCCGGTCATGGCCTCCACGATGGCGCGCACGACAACGGTCGCGACGGCACGCGCCGTCGGGGTGGAGCGGTTGGGCGCCTCGACAGGTCCGGACCTGTCTGTGGGCCGCCTTGGCCCGTTGGCGGACCCGTTGGCGGACCCGTTGCCGGACCCGTTGCCGGACCCGTGCTGTGTTGGATCATCCATGCGGGTGCCGGGCAGAGCGAGGACGACGGGAGCCGCCGCGCAGTGGGCGGGCGGCGATGCGACCAAGGCCACCGCTTGTGGGTCGTCATCATACGGAGGGTCGGTGGGCGTGATCGGTATCTGGTAGAAGCGACGTGCGCGGGTGGAGCTTGCACGTGCGGGTGCCACAACGGTCACAGCGCTGTTCTCCAGGTCGGCGGGGCGGGCGGGGTCAAGGCCCGGGGCGGGGCGGCTGGAGCCGCTGACCGGGCAGGATCTTGTCGGGGTCAGGGCCGATCACATGCTCGTTGGCGGCCCACCACCGTGGCCATTCCCGCGCGATCTGCGCGGTGGTCGTGTCTGGCCCGAGAGAACGGGCGGCGATTGCCCAGAGAGTGTCGCCGCGGAGCACGACGACCTCGGCGCTGGCCAGGACGCTGGTACCGGATGGTGGGGATGGCGGCTGTCCGGGGGTACCGATTCCGAGCGGCCCAGGCGCTACCAGGGGATCGCGTGACGGGGCGGCGTGCGGGTCGAGGTCGAGGTCGGGCCAGGGCGTCTGGGCATTGGCCGATATGCCGGGGTCAGGGGCGGAATCGGCGGGTCGGCCAGGGGAGCTGGCTGCCTGTGTGGGTAACGTCGTTGGCGCCGCTTGCGTGGGAGCGAGCCCGGCGGGCCGGACGTTCAGTGGGACGGCGGCGTCTGTATGCGGGGACACACCCGGTGCACCCGATGGTGTCGCGGTTGCGTGCGGGGTGGCGGGTAGGTCCGGGCTGTCGTGCGGGTCCGGGCTGTCGTGCGGTTCAAGGTCCGGCCAGCGAAAATCGGTCGGTGTCGGCGTGGTCACAGCCGTATGCCGGCTACTAGGACCTGGGCTGGCCGGGGCGAGCTGAGGGGCTGGGGCGGCGTCCGCAGGCGCAAGCGTCGTCGGTGTCCCTCGGATGTCGATGTCAGGCCAGCTGGCCGAGGAGGAGGCCACGCCCGTGGTGGTTGCTGCTCCGCTGGTTGCCGTCGGACTCACCGCCAACGCCGGTACGGCGGTTCCGGCGGCGATGGTGACGCCGAGCGCGATCTCAAGAATATGTCGCATGGCGCTTGGGAGAACACGCCGAGCGACGGCTGCGGCCGCTCGTCCGCCGGCACCGGGCAGCATCGCCAGCACGCCGAGGACGAATCCCGCGCACAGCCACAGCAGGCATGCCCAGGCGGCGAGGCCGACGACGGTCGTGAGCGCATGCTCAGGATCTGCGCTGACCCAGTCGGGTACGGCGCTGATGGCATCCGGAAGGTCCGCCCGCCGCGGACCTTCTCTGATCATTAATACTGTCAGTACCGCAGCGGCGGCCGATCCCCCGATGAAGACGGACAGGCGCCGGCCAGCTGACATCGGCGACCTCCAGACTGGCCGGTGGATGATGATGAAACATGTTGTTTGGCTGTGTTTGCTTGTGTAGCCCTCTGTCGAAATGCTGTCAAGCGGGTTTGTGTTGTTTGCTCGCTGTTGCTCATGGAGTGTCGGCTGCGACCCTGGATGCGGTGGATCGTCCGGCAGGTCGGATGATGTGTTGCCGGGCGCTCAAAGTCGATCGG
>NZ_CAUVXO010000080.1:3208-9161 GCF_963555865.1 Protofrankia sp. Cr1 | reverse complement strand
GGGAACGAGGAAGGGGGCCGGGTTGCGCTGGGAAGCCCTGTTTGCTGATCTTGAGATGCAGTGGGAGGCCGCGCAAGCGGCTGAACTCGATGCGGAGCTTGTCGACAGAAGCCGCCGTGAAGTCGCCTACCTGCGCCTACTCGACAGACTGCGGCCGGCGGTCGGATCGTCGCTGCGCATCGGGGTGCTGGTAGGTGCGCGGGAGGGGGAAGCCGGTCAGGTCCTGGGCGGCCGGCTTGCCGTGCTCGGGATGGACTGGTTACTTCTGCAGGAGTCCGCGGCCCAGGAAGTGCTGGTTCCATTCCGTTCCGTACTCTGGGTGCGTGGGCTGACCGCGGTATCCGCCCAACCTGGCCATGAAGGTCCGCTGGCCGTGCGGCTCGACCTGCCGTACGCGCTGCGTGGCGTGGTGCGCGATCGTTCGGTCTGCTCGGTTGTGGTGTTGGACGGTACCGCTGTGACGGGCACCATCGACCGGGTCGGAGCGGACTTCGTCGAGGTCGCCGAACATCCCGGCGACGAGTTCCGCCGGGCCCGGTCGGTCCAGGCAGTGCGGACCGTCCCGCTGTCGTCGGTCAGTTTCGTGCGCCGAACCCCCTGATGGGGAGTACCTGCGTACGAGCCGGACAGCCGGCGCTCGAAAACATGCGTCGGATGGTCGGATGGTCGGATGGTCGGATGGTCGGCTAGTCGGCGTACCGGTCGTCGGCGGGCGCATCGCCGCGACCGAGCGGATTGGCGACCACGAACGCGCGGGTCTGCTCGTATGCCCGCTGGATGTAAGCCTCCAGCTCGGTGCGCTCCACCCGCCACTGCCCGCGTCCACCGATCTTGATTGCCGGGAGTTCACCCGAGCGGACCAGCGCGTAGGTCTGGCTTGACGAGATGTTGAGAATCTCCGCCACATCGCTGAGCTGAAGGAAGCGCTCGTTCATCGGCCTGTCTCCCTGGCGATGGATGGGTCGTGACCCCTGTGTATCAGACTCTGCGGCCCGGATCGCCTGTGAATGCCTCTACTTGTGGATAACAGCTGCCATTCGCCTGATTGTGCTGGTCGGTTCCAGGCCGTCGTCGCAGACCACGTACGCTCGGCGATCAGGGAGTCTCGGACATCCACGACCACCCGGTCTGTGTCGCGGCGCCCGCTGTCCGCCAATCAGCAGCTCCTGGCTGGCCAACGACGCCGCCGTCGTGGGCACCGCCGGACACGAGCCACCTGGAGGTCCGGGTGACCGACCTCACGCCCGCAGCCACACGTACCGAGGGGCCGGCGGCGGTGCCGTCACCGCCGGGGCGCCGGCTGACCCGCCCGCGCTGGCGCGACTCCCGCCTGCTCATCGGCGTCCTGCTGGTGCTGGTGTCCGTTGTGCTGGGCGCACGCCTGTTCGCCACGGCGGACAGGACCCGCGCCTGGGTGGTGGCGAAGGGGGACCTGCCGGCCGGGCATGTCGTGGTGGCTGGCGATCTGGCCACGACCTCGGCGTACCTGAGCCTGGACGCCGCGAAGCGTTACTACCCCGGCGAGCGTGGTCCGGAGATAGTCGGGGCGATGCTTTCCCGTCCGGTTTCAGCCGGGGAACTGGTCAGCGGCGCTGACTTCGTGCGCAGTAACGTCATCCCGACACGGCTGGTGTCGGTGGTCGTGAAGGACGGTCGGGCACCGTCCCTCGCTCCGGGTGATCATGTGGATCTCTTCGCCTACCAGCGTTCCAACACCGTGGCTCCAAGCGCGGCACTGCAGGCTGGCCAGTCTGCACAGGCAGCTCAATCAGTGGTGGGAAGCAGCGGCACGGAGGTTCTGGTGCTGCACGACGTCGAGTTCATCTCGAGGGAGACTCTCACTGGTGGTGCCCACTCGTTGACGTTGAGAGTTCCGGTCGATCTCGCCATCAATGCTGTGGCAGCCTCGCAAAGTGAGCGGGTCGACCTCGTCAAGCTGGAACGCGGCGCCCGCGGCGATGTGGGCGGGGCTGGTCCAAGCGCTGTGCCGGGATATGCGCAATGAGCCTCCCGATCCTCACCGCGGTCACCAACTCGGTGGTCGAGTCCGGGCTCGTGACCGCCTTCGACCGCCGTGACCTCGGGGTGACGGTCGTCCGGCGATGTGTGGATCTGCCCGACCTGCTCGCTGCCGCCACAACGGGCGCCGCGCGGGCCGCGTTGGTGTCGGCGGACCTACGCCGCTTGGACCGGGAGGCGCTGACGCGTCTGGCGATCGCCGGGGTCGCGGCAATCGGGTTGATTGTGCCGGGCGACGAGGATGGCGAGCGCAGGCTGCGCCAGCTCGGTGTCGCGGCGGTGATCGCAACTGACTCGACCGCAGAGGTGGTCGCGGCCGCCGTGGTGGAGGCGGCCCGGGCGCTTTCCGACCGTGGCCACGCGGCGTTGCCCACGGGCTCCTACAGCGAGCCGATGGCGGGCTTTGCCGCCGTGGCGCCAGTGGTGCCGGTGCCCGATGCCGTCGACCTGCCTGAACTCGGCGCGGGTCGGGTGATCGCGGTCTGGGGTCCCACCGGCGCGCCGGGCCGCACCACGGTGGCGTTGTGTCTGGCGGCCGAACTGGCCGGGATGGGGATGTCGACGGTGCTTGTCGACGCCGATGTCTACGGCGGATCGATCGGCCAGCTGGTGGGGCTGCTGGAGGAGGCCCCCGGGCTTGCCGCCGCCGCCCGGGCGGCGAACCAGGGCACCCTGGACGTGCCCCGCCTCGCGGTGCTGTGCAGGGACCTGGGCGGCGGATTGCGGGTCCTGCCCGGGATCGCCCGGCCGGCGAGATGGCCGGAGCTGCGACCGGCGTCCATCGAGGTGGTGCTGGCACTGGCACGAAGGCTGGCGAGTTTTGTCGTGGTCGACTGTGGGTTCTGTCTTGAGATGGACGAGGAGCTGTCTTTCGACACGGCCGCTCCCCGCCGCAACGGGGCGACCCAGGCGGTACTCGGCGCCGCCGACACCATCCTGGCCGTGGCATCGGCGGAGCCGGTGGGCCTGGTTCGTTTCGTCCGCGGCCTGTCCGATCTGCGCGAGGTCGTTCCCGGGACGGATCCGTGGATCGTGGTGAACCGGCTGCGCGGCTCGGCCGTCGGTGGAGACGCCCGGCGGGAGGTGTCTCGCGCGATGGTGCGCCATGTCGGCTCGGAGCCGGTCGCGCTGGTGCCCCTGGACACGGCTGCGATGGACACCGCCCAGGCCGCCGGCCAGCTGCTGCGTGATGTCGCTCCGCAGTCGCCGGCCCGGCTCGCGATCGGCGAACTCGCCGCGCGGGTGGCCGGCCGCCCGGTACGCGGGCGCCGTCGACGCTCGGCCACGCGTCGCTGAGCGCGTTCACACGAGGTGCCACAGGTCCGGGCGACCGACCCCGGTTGCGTATATCGTATTTTTTCGGAAATGTCCTTTTAATCCTCGCGTCGAACGGTTACTGACCGCGCTTCCGGGGCAGTCTGTCTGGGTGACTGATCGTACGGAAAGAGGAGCGGTTGGCGGGCGGTTCGCTGTTCGCAGCGGCGTGTCGGGGTCGGCGGCGGCGTCGCCGTCGTCGGTATCGGCGTTCTGACCCGACAAGTGGACTGATCGTTGCCGGAAGGTAACAATTGTGTCGAGGGGGTCACGTTTTGCATATTTAAGGGGCAACCAACCATTTTTGATGACAGCAAGTTAGGGTGAGCACTTGCGTCATCGCAGTAGGCGGGAGTAATAAATGATCATTAAATGCTCTGTCAAGGCGGCAGGGGGTGTAATCGGGTGAGCCGGGAGTACGCCAAGGCCGTGGGAGCCCGTCTTCGGGCCATACGGATCCAGCAGGGAATGTCGCTGCAGGGGGTGGAGCAGAAGTCACGCGGGCGATGGAAGACCGCGGCGGTCGGTTCGTACGAGCGCGGCGATCGGATGATCAGCGTCCATCAACTGTCGGAGCTGGCGGCGTTCTACGGCGTGCCGGTGTCGGCGCTTCTGCCGGACGAGGAGGCGTTGCCGCCGCGCGAGCACCGGCCCCGTACCGTCCTCAATCTGAAAAAGCTCACGGAGGCACCGCCGGACTCCTCCGCGCTGGTACGGCGTTGGGTCGCGCAGATTCAGCGCCAGCGTGACGACTACGCCGGGCAGGTCCTGTCCATCCGGGACGGTGATCTGCGGGCGTTGGCCCTCCTGCACGACACCACGCCGCAGGAGTTCGCCGAACGGCTGCGGGTGTGGGGTGTGCTTGAGACCAGTTTCGGTGAGGAGGAGCCCTCGGAGTAAGGCCGGTGCAGAGCCGGGCGCGTTCACGTCGTCGCTGCCAGACCTGGGCGGCGGTTGGCGGCGAGATCGCGTGCACCCCGAGGGTGCGCGCACAGCGGGAGGTGGCTGATGGTTAGCAGACGGGCGCCCCGTCGTGGACTAGTCCTGGGTGCCGGGGGCGTGCTCGGATCGGCATGGATGATCGGCGCGCTGCGCGCATACGAGGACGCGACCGGGATCGACGTCCGCACCATGGACATGGTCGTCGGCACATCCGCCGGAGCGGTCCTCGCCGCTCTGATCGGGACCGGCACCGGGGTCGAGACGATGGTCAACTCCGAGTACGGGCGGCCGCTGTTCGGTGATCCGGTTCTGGACTACACGCGGCTCGGTTCGGCGTTGCCGCCGAGGCCGCGCATGCGGATCGGCTCCCGCCGGCTGTTGGCCGCCTCGGCGCGCCATCCACGCAGCGTCACTCCGTTGGTGGCTCTGGTCTCCCTGCTCCCGCAGGGGCGCGGGACGCTTGCCGCGATCGGCGAGCTCGTGTCCGCGGCGGACAGTACCGTCCCCACCCGGCCTGCATGGGTGAAACCGTGGATCGTCGCCATGGACTACGACACCGGGACCCGGGTCGTGTTCGGCTCGCCGGGGGCGCCGCGGGCTTCGCTCGCGGAGGCAGTGATGGCCTCCTGCGCGATTCCGTCCTGGTATGCGCCGGTCATGATCGGTGGGCGGCCCTACGTCGACGGCGGGACGAGGTCGCCGGCGTCGGTGGACGTGCTCACCGACGCCGGGCTGGACGAAGCACTCGTGCTCGCCCCTGCCTGCTCCGTCGCCCTGGACCAACCGCGGGGCGCCCTGGCCCGACTCGAACGCCAGATGCGGCGGTGGGCGACCCGGGTGGTGATGCGCGAGGCCGAACTGCTGCGATCCGCTGGCACGAAGGTCACGGTCATCTGCCCGGGGCCGGCGGACCTGGCGGTCATCGGCGCCAACGTCATGGACCTCAGCCGCCGCCGCGAGGTGTTCGAGACCTCGCTGCAGACCAGCGCGGCGGTCTTGGCGCTGCCCGACGCCGCGGGTGGGCCGCTCGCGGCCGCCGGTTGAGCTGCCGGTACGACCGGCGGTTCAACCGGCGGGCGAGGGGGTCTACCACCCCGGGTGGACCGGCCTCCGGGCCTGGCCGGGTTAGAGCGCCCGCCAACCCCACCCCCGGCCGGACGGTGGGGTTGCGCCCGGCACACTGGCATGGTGCGTGTGTATCTGGCGTCAACCCTGTCGGCGGCTCAGGGTGTCCTCGCGGACCGGGTGGTTCCCGCCGGCCTGGGCTTCGCCGTGACCGGATCGGTGCGGGAGTGGTACGCCCGGTCCGACACGGACGAGATGGAGTACGCCCTGCTCCTTGAGGCGGCCCGGGCCAGCCTCAGGTTGCTCGATGCCGATCCGAGGGCACCGCGGCGCCGGCTCGTGTTCGCGGTGGAGGTTGACGACCACCACGTGCGGTTTCGTGATGATCTTGATCGTGGGGTGGTCGAGGTCACGGTACCCGTGCCGATAGCGGAGGTCCGGGCCATCCACGTGGATGGCGCAGATGCGCAGGCCGCTGTCGAGGCGGCCGCGGCAGCCATGGTGGAGGCCGATCTCGGCGGCGAGGATGCGGCCTTCCTGGTCGACGAGGCCGACGGGTATGAACTGCTCTGGTACGCCACCCAGGAACTGGCGGATCTCATTTAGAGCGCCC
>NZ_CAUVXO010000080.1:0-2469 GCF_963555865.1 Protofrankia sp. Cr1 | reverse complement strand
GGTCCAGACGCTGATGGGTGGATCTCCCGCATTGGTTCTGGCGCATTGGTTCTGCTGCACAGTCAAGGGGTGGCTCGGATGGATGCCGTCACGGTCGTTCCGGAGCCGGTGAACGAACCGGTCCGCGACTACGCGCCGCGCAGCGCATGGCGTGACCGCCTGCAGACGGCGCTCACCGCGATGGCCGATGACCACGTCGAGCTACCGCTGGTGATCGCGGGTGCGTCGCGGCCGGGAACGGGCGAGCCCTTTGATGTGGTGGCCCCACACCGGCGTGCGTTGGTGCTGGGGTCGGGCCGCGCGGCGGCACCGCGGGACGTCGCCGACGCCGTCGACGCGGCGCTCGCGGCCGGGCCGGGCTGGCGGGCGTTGGGCCAGGACGACCGTGCGGCTGTGTTCCTGCGGGCGGCGCAGCTGCTCGCAGGGCGGTGGCGGGACACCGTCAACGCCGCAACCATGCTGGGGCAGAGCAAGAGCTGTTACCAGGCGGAGATCGACGCGGCCTGCGAACTGATCGATTTCTGGCGTTTCAACGTCGCGTTCGCCCGCGAGATCGTCGCCGGGCAGCCGGCCTCGTCCCCCGGGACATGGAACCGCATGGACTACCGCCCGCTCGAGGGGTTCGTCCTCGCGGTGACACCGTTCAACTTCACCTCGATCGCGGCGAATCTGGCGACCGCCCCGGCGATCATGGGTAATACGGTGGTCTGGAAGCCCAGCCCGACCCAGCAGCTCGCCGCCCACCACACCATGTCGTTGCTGGCGGAGGCCGGCCTACCCCCTGGAGTGGTCAACATGGTCACCGGGGACGGCGCGGCCGTCTCCGCGGTCGCGCTGCGCCACCGTGATCTCGCCGGCGTGCATTTCACCGGCTCCACCGCCACCTTTCGCGGGATGTGGCGGACGGTCGCCGACGGGATCGAGGGTTACCGCACCTACCCGCGGCTGGTCGGTGAGACCGGTGGCAAGGACTTCGTCCTGGTTCATCCCAGTGCCGACCCGGATGCCGTGCTGGTCGCCCTCGTCCGCGGTGCGTTCGAGTACCAGGGACAGAAGTGCTCGGCGGTGTCCCGCGCCTACCTGCCCGCCTCGATGTGGAAGGCGGGCCTGCGGGACCGCCTGGTGGCCGAGACCGCCGCGGTGACCTATGGCGATGTGTCGGACCTGAGTCTTTTCGGCGGTGCGGTGATCGACCGACGCGCATTCGACCGGCTGGCGGCACTGCTCGCGCGGTTGCGGGCGGATCCGGCGGTGTCGGTCCTCGTCGGTGGCGGTACCGACGATCGGGTCGGGTACTTCGTGGAACCGACCGTGGTGGTGTGTGCCGACCCCGCGCACGAAGTGTTCGCGGTTGAGTACTTTGGACCGATTCTGGCCGTGCATGTGTACGACGATCGGCCGAGGCCGGATTCGGATGCATTTTCCACGATCATGAAGGATGTTGCGGATGCCGCGCCTTATGCGCTGACGGGTGCGGTATTCGGCCGCGACCGGGCCGCCCTCGCCGCGGCCACCGAGGCATTGCGTTACAGCGCTGGAAACTTCTACCTCAACGACAAACCGACGGGCGCTGTGGTGGGCCGGCAGCCGTTCGGCGGGTCGCGTGCGAGCGGTACCAATGACAAGGCGGGTTCCGAGCTGAACCTGCTGCGGTGGGTCTCCCCGCGGGCACTCAAGGAGACCTTCGACCCGCCGCGAACAGTGGCCTATCCACATATGGCCTGAAAGATCGACAATGTACGTCGACGGTGCATGCGAACGCTGTCTCGGACGGTGTCTCGGCCGGTGTCGTGCCGGCGGCGGACGCCCGGACCACACCCGTTGCCGGTTGGTTGTCCGGTAGGAACTGGACGTCTGAAACATGGCTGTGCAATGGTTCGTTACCGGGAGCGACAACCATGCTGTTCTGCCTTTCACGTCGGAGAGCTGCCGGCCGAGAGGACCTTGGCTGGCCCGATCGTGGGTTTTCACGCCGCCGGCGGGATGCCCTGATCAATGATCAAATATGTGGACCGCGCCTCACGGCGGGATAGTCCGGCACCGGTGGGAAAGATCGCTCCTGTCCTTCGCGATACTTTGTCAAGGATTACGGGTGCGCCCGGCGCACCCGCGGAAGACTCTGAAATTTATGATCATATCCTCGGACGACGTCGGAGGCTGTCACCCGTTCCGGTGTGGATCTAAACGAAGCACACCGCGGGAAGGAGGCTGATCGCTCGTGCTCTACCTTGCCGGCCAGATCCTGGTGTTCGTCGCGGTGGCGCTTGTCATCGGCGTGCTGCTGGCCTGGGTGTTCCTTATCGGCCCGATGCGTCGCCAGAGCGAGGAGGCACGCCGCGCCCTCGCCGCCGGTTACGTCGGGCTGGGCGCGGCCCAGCCGCCCGTGGCGGACGACCGGGCTGGTAGCGCCGCGGTCGTGCCCGGCGTCGCGATGCCCGGCGCCGAGGTTGACGGTGCCGAGGTTGATGA
>NZ_CAUVXO010000079.1:14873-16920 GCF_963555865.1 Protofrankia sp. Cr1 | reverse complement strand
GCAATCTACGGCCGGCGACCGTGCATCGTTGCGGACTCGGTTCACGGCGCCGAAGGATGTGAATCTGGTGCTGCTGGCGGAGCCTCAGATTCACATCGTTGAGAGGGCCGCACGGTGCATGGCCCAGGTGTGGACGGTGGAGGTTTCGGACGACCGACGCCCGTCGGATGTCCTGGATGAGGTCGGCTTGGCCGTTGCTGTCCGTGTTGGGTTGCTGCGGTAGGTCGTCAATCGGTCGATAAGAATTTCCTATTGAGACACCGTGCTGTTGCCGTCCAGTCATGGTCGCTGGAACATGTGCGCTGTGATGGCCTTCCGCAGTATCATCGCGATCGCTGACCCGGTCGAGCGCGCCTGGGTTGCCCATGATCTGCTCTGGAATGATCATCCGGAGCGTGGACGGCTGCGTGCCGTGCGTGGCCTGGCTATTCGTGAGGCGATCAGCCGGGGCGTCGCCACCGGTGACATAGCCGAACGCCTCCACGTCCGAGTAGATGATCTTGCCTGGATGAGCGACGCTGCCACGGCGTTCGAGTAGTTAATTTTTTACTTTCAGTAATTTTCGTGCACCCCCGTGCACCCTCGGCACGTTTCCGGGTGACTGGACGGGGCGAGCTCCCACCGCCACGGCAATCCGGATGTTGGTCGCGGAACGTGGCCAGTGTCTCGGGCCGCAGTGCCGAGATCGCGATTATCGTGAAGATCGGTCTGCTGGCCGTCCTGCTGGGTTGAGCGCCCCTGCCCCCGCCCGTGATCCCGAGGAGAGTCCGCCATGACCGTTGCTCGGCCTGTCGTTGTCCAGCGGTGTCCGTGCTGATGCGTACGGGAGCCGCCCCGGGCCTGTCCGGTGGCCCGCGCGCGGCTGCACGAGTGCTGCGTCCCGACCTGCTCGCGGGCCTGACCCAGCTGCGTGCGACCTACGGTCCTGTCGCGCAGATCTCCTCGCGACCGCTGTCGGCCTTCCTCGTGGCGGACCCGGCAGTCATCGCTGACGTGCTCGTCGGATCCAGCCGGGCCTTCGCCCGAGGCATCGTCCGCCGTGGGTTCGGCTCCCGTCAGACGGTGGTGGAGCCGCTCACACTGGTGCTCGGCCAGGGGTTGTTGACCAGCGCGGGGGAGCGGCACCGCAGGCAGCGCCGGCTCATGCAGCCGATGTTCCACCATCAGCGGATCTTCGAGTACGGCGAGACGTTTGCCACGATTGCCGACGATCGGGCTGATCGTTGGACGGACGGCCAGTACCTTGATCTGCACGACGAAATGATCGAGATGACGCTGGCGATGGTCACTCGCACACTGTTCGATGTTGATGTCGACAGCAACGAAGTGACCGTCATCCGAACGGCTATCAGCGAGAACATGGTGGCCACCCGTAAGTCCATGCGGGCAGGCTTCGAGGCGCTGGAGAGGCTGCCACTGCCCGCGGCCCGGCGGCGCCGTAACGCTCGTCACGCCCTGGACCGCGTCGTCTACGACCTCATCGACCATCGCCGTGCGGCCGGAGCGGGCGGGAGGGACCTGCTGTCACTGTTGCTGTCGGCCCGCGATGCGCAGACCGGCGACGGGATGGACGACACCCAGGTCCGCGATGAGATCCTGACCATCATGCTGGCCGGTCACGAAACCACGGCCAACGCGTTGACCTGGACATTTCATCTGCTCGGCACGCATCCTGAGATCGCGGCAGCGCTGTACGCCGAGCTCGACACCGTCCTGTCCGGCCGGCGGCCGACGGTCGCGGATCTGGCGAACCTGCCGTATGCCGACGCGGTGTTCACCGAGGCGATGCGGCTTTACCCGCCGGTGTGGGGCATGGGTCGGTATCTGCTGGAAGACCGTCTTGTCGGAGGCTATCGGTTGCCGGCCGGCTCGACGCTGCTGCTGTGCCAGTGGGTCGTCCATCGCGACGCGCAGTGGTGGCCGGACCCGGAACGTTTTGACCCGACCCGCTGGCTCGGGGACCGGATCGACCCGGACCGGCCCCGGTACGCCTACTTCCCCTTCGGAGGCGGTCCGCACCAGTGCATCGGCAACAGCTTCGCCCAGA
>NZ_CAUVXO010000079.1:13520-14355 GCF_963555865.1 Protofrankia sp. Cr1 | reverse complement strand
CGCGTCACGCATCCCGGCGGGTGAACACCGTCCCGGCGATGACCAGGCTGACCAGCGCCCAGACCGCGAGCACCGCGACCTCGCCTGCGGTTGACAACGACCCGGCCACGGGCCGGACGCTGCTGAGCGCCTGCACGGCCCCCTCGGGCAGGTAGGCCTGCACGCGGTTGCCGGTCGATGCCGGCAGCGCCGCCGTCAGCAGGTTGACTCCGAACAGGCTCAGTGAGTAGACGGCCACGCTCGCCGAGGGATGCCGCACGACTGTGCCGATCGCCAGACCGAGCAGGCTCACCACGGCTACGGCCAGTCCGCCGGCGAGTACGGCGCGCAGGGTCTGCCCGGAGCTGAGCATTGCCTCGATGTGACGGCGTGCCAGCACCTGTTGGCCGACGATGAAAGCTCCCAACGATGCGGTCAGGCCCGCGAGCGCCGTGACCACCGCCACGACCGCTGCCTTGGCGGCCAGGACCATCCAGCGTCGTGGCACCGCGACAAGAGTTGTGCGGATCATGCCCGTGGTGAACTCGGTCGTGACGAAACGCGCGGCCATCGCGCCCAGCAGGATCTGGGCGACGATAAGCCCCGCCAGGGACGTCGCGGTCGCGTCGAAGGTCGCGCGGTCGGCAGCTGACAACGAGGCCCATCCCCGTACCCGGGTGGAGCACAGGATCGCGCCGACCCCGACGGAGGCGATGAGCGCCAGCCGCAGCGAGCGTCGCGTCGACGCCACCGAGAACAGTTTGATCCACTCGGAGTGGACCGCCCGGCCGAGTGCCGCCGCACCCGCGCTCCCCGCGCCGTGGGCGGCGACCCGCGCCGGCTCTGGCGCCGGGAG
>NZ_CAUVXO010000079.1:10294-13299 GCF_963555865.1 Protofrankia sp. Cr1 | reverse complement strand
GGGAGTGGCCATGTTGGGAACGATCATTGCGTTTCAGTGCCTTCCACTGGGGACGCCCGGCCCAGGGCGCCGCGATGGACGGTGCTCGCTTCGGTCAGCGCGGTGAACGCCTCTTCGAGGGATGTGTCGGCCGGGGACAGTTCCACCAGTCGCAGGCCGTGCGCCACGGCCATGTCGAAGATCGCTCCGCTGTCCATCCCGCGGACGGTGAGCAGGTCGGACGAGGTGCCGTCCCGCTCGACTCCCGCTGCCGGCGCGTCCTTTTGATCATCGACCTGGGCGCCGTGCCGGCGCAGCACGGCGGCGAGCTCCCCGGCCCTGGGGCTTCGCACCACGACCGACGGGCCGCCGTGACCGGCGATGATCCGTTCGACCGAGTCGGCCGCGAGCAGGCGGCCCCGCCCGATGACGACCAGCCGGTCGGCGATCTGCGCGATCTCGGCGATGAGATGGCTGGACAGGAAGACCGTGCGGCCCTCCCGGGCAAGCGTGGCCAGCAGCTTTCTGATCCAGGTGATGCCGTCGGGATCAAGGCCGTTGGCCGGCTCGTCGAGCACCAACGTCGGTGGGTCGCCGAGCAGCGCCGCCGCCATTCCGAGCCGCTGCGTCATTCCGAGGGAAAGCCGGCCGGCCGGCATCCCTGCGGCGTCACCCAGGCCCACCATCTCCAGGACGGTGTCGATGCGGTGGCGGGCAATCCCGTTGCTCGCGCACAGCCAGCGCAGGTGGTCATGGGGTGTACGGGCCGGATCAACCGCCCCGGCATCGAGTAGCACCCCGATTTCCCGTACCGGTTGGCGATGCTGGTGGAAAGGCCGGCCATTGACGGTGACCACGCCGTCCGACGGTCGGTCGAGCCCCACAATCATCCGCATAGTGGTGGATTTTCCGGCACCGTTCGGCCCGAGGAAGCCGGTCACCGCACCGGCTCCCGCACCGAAGGTCAGGCCATTCACCACCGTCCTGCGGCCGTACCGTTTCGTGAGACCGATGGCCTCAATCATTCGTTCCTCCGGTCGTGGACTCCGGTATTCCGGCTGACGCCGCGACGCTTGTATTCCGGCTGACGCCGTGATGCTCGTGCGAGCGCACGGTGTCGCCTGGCAGCGTAGGCGCGCAGGCGTATGGCGGGGAAGGCCCACACACCATCTCGGGGCAGGTGATGACAGATGTCATGGCCGACCCGTGAAAGTGACATCCATGCGGATGTGATATCTGCCCGGGTGAAACCACTGACATTGGCGACTGTCGTGGACATGCCTGCCCGACGGACAGTGATGTCGCACCCGGGACAGCCCGAGCACATCCAGACCCGCACGCATGACATGAAAGGTGACGTCACATGTCCGAGAACAGCTATGTGGTCTCCGATGAGGATCGCACTCGGTTCGCCACCATGGTCGCCCGGATCTGGGGAGACCCGGAGCTGGAGGCTCGCTACGCCGGCGACGCACGCTCGGTCCTCGCCGAGTTCGGCATCACGCTGCCCGAGTCGGCACCCACGCCGGAGATCCCGGCGAAGCCCGAGGGCGACCTGAGCATCGAGGAGCTTGACTCCGTCGCCGCCGGTCTTTCCGTCAGCTCGCTGGCCTGCGCAGCCTGCCCGGTGTCGAGCTTCAGCAGCCTGTCCAACTGACCTGAGAGCGCCCGGCCCGGCCCGGCACAGCTGTGCCGGGCCGGCGTTTTCCCGGCGGTCCAGGGGCTGCGGCAGCCCAGGGGCTGTTGCCGTCCGGGGGGCGCGCCCGGACAGGCCCTAGCACGGGAGAGGAGCTACGGCGTTGAGCACGTTAACCGCCGAAGTGCAGACATTTTTCAGCGACCCGCAGGCGCGGCGCGATCCGGCCGACTTCTACCGCCGCCTGGTCACCGAGGAGCCGGTGACCCCACTGGGTCGGATGTGGGTGGTGGCGGGCTACGACGAGTTGATGGCGGTCGCCACCCATCCGGCCACCTCCTCGGATCCGTCGGTGCTGGGCACCGCGATCCCGTTGTCACCGAATCCCGTACTGTCCGCGGCACTGTCCCGGATGCTGCCGTTGCGCGACGGCGCGGACCATCGCCGGCTCAAGGGGCTCGCGATCCGCACCTTCAGTTCCCGCGGCATCGCGCAGGCGCGCACGCTGGTCAGCGAAACCGTGGACGCGCTGGTCGACGCGAACGCCGGCCAGGGATCGTTCGACGTCGTCGCGGACCTGGCCGTGCCGCTGCCGGTAGCCCTCACCTGCGCGCTGCTCGCCATCCCGGTCGAGGACCGCGGCCGTGTCCTGGAGTGGGCCGTCGTGCTCAGTGGACAGATGCTGGGCTTCGGTGTCGAGCAACCCCCGGACACCGATCGAAAGATCGACGATCTTCTCGACTACATCAATCGGCTGTGCGCCGACCGTGAACATCAGCCCGGACCCGACCTGCTCAGCCGGCTCGCTCTCGCCACCCGTGACGGCCAGCTCACCCACGACGAGCTGGTCGCGTTCGTCCTGATGCTGTTCGTCAACGGGCTGGAGACGCTGACGGCGGGGTTGTCCGCCGCGGTGTGGCAGGTTCTGCAGGCGCCGGAGCTTCTCGACCACATTCGGGACCATCCCGGCGACGCCGAGGCCGTGTTCGACGAATGCGTGCGGCTGGGCAGCCCGGTACGCGCCAGCACGCGGGTGCTCCTGGATGACATCGACGTCGGCGGACGGCGGTTGCGACGCGGCGCGGCGGCCATCCTCCTGTTCGCCGCGGCCAACCGCGACCCCCGCCGATTCGTCGATCCCGACCGGCTCGACCCGCGGCGCTCCGAGCGCCGGCACCTCGGGTTCGGTTTCGGGCCTCACCTGTGCCTGGGGGCGCCGCTCTCGCTCGCCGCCGGCGCGACCCTGCTGGACCGGCTCGCGCGCCGTTGCCGGGACCTGCGTACCCCGCTCACCGCGGACACCGCGCAGTGGGAGCCCTCGCTGGCCTTCACCGGTCTGCGGGCACTTCCGGTGACCTTCGCCGCGGCTGTCCCCGTCGACGCGTGAGGG
>NZ_CAUVXO010000079.1:4441-9878 GCF_963555865.1 Protofrankia sp. Cr1 | reverse complement strand
CCGACATCCCGCGGACATCCCGCGGACTACCCGCGGATCGGCCACCACTGGCCGTCCCGACCCCAGGCTGGGAGAGCCCGCCATGCGCCTTGCACCATCCCCGTCAGCCGACCGGACGCCGGTGGCCGACCCCGCACCCCCGCCGGGGTCGACCGGCGGGAAACCGGCGAAACCGCCGAATCCAGTGACAACCGGGGTGCACACGGCGCCGGAGTCGGCGCCGAACGTGGCGCAGACGTCGGGCGCGACGCAGGGTGTGTACGCCGCCGACCACCTTGACCAGCCGATCCGTGTCCTGTCGGGGCGGCTGTGGGCGGCTGCGCTCGCCCTGGTCGTCCTCATCGGCGCGGGGGCGGCCTGGGCGGTCGTGGGTACCCTGCCACACCACCTTTCCGCGCGCGGTGTGTTGGTACACGGCCGGGGTCCACTGGCCGCGGCGGCGCCGAAGGCCGGCGCGCTCCTCTCGGTCACGGTCGGGTCGGGCGAGCAGGTGCACCGCGATCAGGTCGTCGCGATCGTCGCCACGCCGGACGGCCCCGCGCCGGTGCACGCGCCGGCCGACGGCGCGGTCATGAACGTCGTCGCCGTCCCGGGCCAGCAGCTGGACGCCGGGGCTGCGGTCGTCCTGGTCGACCCTGGTGCGGATCCGCGGACCGCGCCGGCGCAGGCTGTTCTGTTCGTGACCTCGCGCGAGGAGCTGTCCAGCCTGCAACCGGGACAGCAGACGCACCTGGCCCTGGCGGGCGGTGTGCTGGCCGGGCACATCAGCGCCGTGGCCGGCTACCCGTCATCCGCGGCCGAGCTGGTGTCCCGGTTCGGCTCCCAGCGGGTGCCCGGAGTCGACGCCGGTACGGACGTCTGGCTCGTCGAGGTGGGCATCGACGCGGCGGGTGCCGAGATCGGTGCGCAGATTCCGGCGATGAGCCCGGTCGCGGCGAGCATTCTCATCAGTCGCGATCATCCGTTGCGGGTCCTGTTTGGACAGCGTCGGTGAGCGCGGCGATCGCGACCGACCCGGAGACCGGGGGGCGCGGTGGTTCAGCGCACCCACGATCGCGCCGCGGTCGGCCCGCTGGCCGGCACGGCCTGCGTCCACACCTGCGCCTGCGTCCACACCTGCGCCTACACCTGCGCCACGCGCGGCGACGCAGTGCGTTCGTCCCACAGATGGAGGAGCAGGACTGCGCGGCGGCCTGCCTGACCGCGGTCCTCGCCGGCTTCGGCCGGCGGGTGAGCCTGCACGAGGTCCGCCAGGCATGTGGGGTGACCCGCGACGGGGCGACGGCTGCCGCGCTGGTCCGCGGCGCAGCCCGGTACGGGCTGACCGGAACCGGCCGCCGGGTGGCCCTGCGGGAGCGCGACAATCCGGTGGACACCGCGACGCTGCGCGCCCTGCCCACACCCGCGGTCGTGCTCGTCGACGGCCCGCACTTCGCCGTCCTCGACGGCGTCCGCCGTGGCCGGGTACTGGTCAACGACCCCGCCGCGGGCCGGTACCGGGCCACCCCCGACGCTTTCGCGGACACCTTCCGCGGCATCGTCATCACCTTCGCCCCGGACCCGACATTCCGCCGCGGTGGCCGGCGGATGCCGTTCGCCCACGCCGTCGCCGCCCGGCTGCGTCCACACGCGTCGGTGGCCGCGATCGCCGTGCTCGCCGGCCTGCTCGGGGCCATCCCGACCGTGCTCGCCTCGGTCCTGTTCCGTACCTTCCTGACCGACCCGAATCTGGCCGACCCCGGTCTGGCCGGTACCGCTGGGATCGGCGCCGACACGTTGGCCGTCCGGCTCAGCATCGCGCTGGCGGCGGCGGCGGTCACGGTGGTGGCGGCCACCTGGCTCCAGCAGGCCGTGCTGGGCCGGGTGCTGGTGGCCATGGCGGCGCGCACGTCCGGGGAGTTCCTGTGGCGGATGCTCCGGCTGCCCGGGGTGTTCTTCCACCGCCGCCAGCTCGGCGGTCTGGTCACCCGGGTGCAGGTCAACGACGGCCTGTCCGTGGTGCTCACGACCCGGCTCGCCTCGGCGGTGGCCAGCGTCCTGACCGGTGCGCTCTACCTGGGCACGCTGGTCTGGCTCAACTGGCGACTCGCCCTGATCGGCGTCGGCGTCGCCGCGGCGAACCTGGTCGCGCTGCGGGCCGTCGTCGCGCGCCAGACCGCGGACCGCCACGAACTGCAGGTCGCCGACAGCCGACGCGACGGCGTCGCGTTCGCCGGGATCGCGGCGATCGAAACCCTCAAGGCCGACGGCGGTGAGGACACCTTCTTCGCCACCTGGGCCGGCTGGCAGGCCCGCGCCATCAACGCCGGCCAGCGCGCCTCCGCGCGGGCGCAGACGCTGCTGGTACTGCCGACGACGCTGAACGTTCTCGCCGGTGGGCTGGTGGTCGTGCTCGGCTTCCATGAGCTGCTGCACGGACAGATCAGCGTCGGCACGCTGGTGGCGGTGCAGATGATCATGGGGAGTCTGCTGCTCCAGATCACCATTCTGGTCGGCGCCGGCGCGGATCTGATCACTGCCCGTGCCCAGCAGGCGCTCGTCGACGATGTCCTCGACGCCGAACCGGACCCGGCGCTGACCCCCATCCTGGCCCCTGCCCCTGCCCCTGCCCCTGCCCCTGTCCCTGTCCCTGCCCCGGCCCCGGCACCGGCACGGTCTCGGTTGCGGAGCGCCCGGCGGTGCCCGCGCAGCGAGTGCCCGTCGACGCCGGGAGGTTGCGCGGGCACATCGAGCTGGTCGACGTCAGCTTCGGTTACGACCCGCACCGCCCGCCCGTGCTCGCCGGTGTCTCGCTGCGTATCGCGGCAGGCCAGCGGGTGGCTGTGGTCGGGGCGTCCGGCGGTGGGAAGTCCACGTTGGCCCGGCTCGTCGCCGGAGTGCTGCGGCCGGTCTCGGGCGAGGTCCGCTACGACGGGATGCGCCGTGAGGACGTCGCGCGCGCGGTGCTGACCTCATCGATCGCCTATGTGGATCAGCAGTTGCACCTCTTCTCCGGGAGTGTCCGCGACAACCTCACGCTGTGGGACGGCCATATCAGCGATGCGGAGCTGCGCCTTGCACTTGAGCACGCCTGTGTCGCCGACGTGGTGGCCCAGCGCGGTGGGCTTGACGCGGCCTGGGTGCGGGAGGAGGCCCGTAACCTCTCCGGCGGGGAGCGCCAGCGCCTGGAAATCGCCCGCGCGCTGGCCATGGACCCCGCCGTACTCATCCTGGATGAGGCCACAAGTGCGCTTGACCCCATCACCGAGCGCAACGTCGATGCGAACATCCGCGGCCGTGGATGTACCTGTCTGATCCTCGCCCACCGGCTGAGCACCATCCGGGATGCCGACGAGATCGTCGTGCTCGACCGGGGGCGGGTGGTGGAACGCGGCGCCCACACCGACCTGGCTGCCGCGGCCGGACCGTACCGCCGCCTCTTGGAGGAGCTGGTATGACATCGAATCCCACCGCTGTGCGCCCGGAGGTGACCGCGTCCGCGGGCGGCGGCAAGGCGTGGTCAATGTCGACACACACCGTCGACGTCTGGGATCACACCAGCTTCTGGCGGGTCGAACAGGGCGCGGTCGACCTGTTCCTGCAACGCGAGGCTGGGTCGGGCGATGCCGGGCCGGGCGGTTCCGATGCCGGCGCCGGTGAGCTGCGGCCGCTGCTGCGGGTGTCCGCCGGCGAGATTCTGGTCGGTGTGGCCCCCGGTGATGTTCCCGAGGGGTGGACACTGATCGCGCGCACCGTGCCGCCCACGGTGCTGCGCCGGCGTTCCCTCACCGGAACGTGGATCGTCCCGCCCAGCATCACCGAGCCGGAGCTGCGGGACTGGCTGGTGCGGATCACCCGCGCCGTGGCCGGGGACGTGCGGGATACGTCGGGTGCGCCCGGTGCTCCGGACGCGCTTGATCCGCCGTCGTTGACCGGCGAGAACTTCGCCACGCTCACCGTCGCCGCCCTCGGCGGCTTCCACCGGACCGTCCTGGCGCTGGCGATCAGCCGGGCGGACCGGGATGACGCGAGGTGGCGGCGGCGGCTGCACGAGCGCGCCGCGGACAACCTGCGAGTGCTCACCGGAGCATGGTCGGCGCTGGGCGCCGTGCTGGCACCGGCCGACCCGTCGGTCCCGGCCGGGGATCCGGTCGCGCAGGCCACGGAGGTGGTCGGGGCGGTGGCCGAAACGCTCGGCGTACCGCTGGTCGTACCCGCCGGGCTGGCCGCACCGGCCGGGCCCGCCGTGTCACCGCGCGTCGGGGGAACATCCGATCCCGTCGGCGCCATGCTGCGGGCCAGCCGCATCCGCGGGCGCACCGTCACCCTGGACCCGTCCCGGCTGGCCGGCACCGCCACCGTCATGATCGGATGGACGGGCGAGGACGGGCATCCGGTGGCGCTGCTGCCGCGGCGCCGCGGCTACCGCATCCACGACCCGGCCACCGGCGAGCGCCGTCCGCTCACCGAGGCGACCGCACGCACCCTCGCGCCAACCGCGCTCGCGGTCTATCGGCCGCTGCCGGCCCACGCGCGCTCACTACCCGCCGTGATCAGGTTCGCCCTAGCCGGCTCCGGGCCGGACCTCGGTGTGCTGCTGCTCGCCGGGATCATCGCTGGCCTGCTCGCGCTGACTGTTCCACTGGCGATCGGACTGGTGCTGCCACGGCTGGTCATCGATGGCGGCCCGGGTGCGTTGGGCTGGCTCGCGGGCCTGCTCGCCGCGGTCGTGGCCGCTTCCGGCCTGCTGCTGCTCGTACGCAACGCGGCCATCGTGCGGCTCCAGAGCCGGCTGCAGTCGGCTCTGGAGCCTGCCGTGTGGGACCGCCTGCTGTCCCTGGGCGCACCCTTTTTCACCCGGTACTCCACCGGTGAACTGGTCGCGCGGGCGGGCGGCATCGCCGAGATCCGTCGCAGCCTGTCCGATGTCACCGTCACCGCTCTGCTCGGCACGGTTTTCGCCCTGGTGAGCATGGTGGTGGTGATCGGTATAGACCCGGGGCTGGCGGGGCTGGTCTTCGCCGGCGTGACCGTGCTGGCGGTGGCGCTGGTCGTCCTCGCCCGCCGTCAACAGCGACACGAGTCGGAGGTGTTCCGGCTGCACGGCGAGGTCTACGGGCTCCTTTACCCGGTGATGCTCGGTATCGACAAGATCCAGGCAGCGGGTCGGGAGACCGCCGTCTTCGCGCTGTGGGCGCGGTTGTTCGCCCGGCAGAAGCGCGCGGACGCGGCCACTCAACGCCTGCAGGCGGTCGCGACCGGGCTGGTCGCCGGAGCGCAGCCACTGCTGCTGACCGCGCTCGTCGCGGGCGCCACCGCGTTGGGCATGGCGGTGAGCGTCGAGCACCTGCTCGTCACCGCCGTGGCGGTGGCCCAGGTGTCGATCGCGTTGGGCCAGCTCGGCAGCGTGGCGGGGCCCGCGTTCGCGGTGGCGCCGATCCTCACCCGGCTCACCCCG
>NZ_CAUVXO010000079.1:3315-4157 GCF_963555865.1 Protofrankia sp. Cr1 | reverse complement strand
GGGTATGGCGGTGAGCGTCGAGCACCTGCTCGTCACCGCCGTGGCGGTGGCCCAGGTGTCGATCGCGTTGGGCCAGCTCGGCAGCGTGGCGGGGCCCGCGTTCGCGGTGGCGCCGATCCTCACCCGGCTCACCCCGATCCTGGCCGCTGAGCCGGAGGCCGACGCCGATGCCGCCGACCCCGGCGCGCTCGCAGGCACGGTCGACCTGGACGACGTGACCTTCGCATATCCCGGAAACTCCCGCGCCACCCTGGACCGGATCGCGCTGCGGGCGGAGCCGGGCGAGATGGTCGCGGTGGTCGGGCCGTCCGGAGCAGGCAAGTCCACGATCGTCCGGCTGCTGCTCGGGTTCGAGACCCCCGCCTCCGGTCACGTCCGTTACGACGGCCGGGATCTCGCCGGGCTCGACCCGCGGGCGGTTCGCGCCCAGATCGGTGTGGTCACCCAGCACAGCCGCCTGATTCGCGGTTCGCTGCTGGACAACATCGTCGGTTCGGCCCAGGGCGTCACCGAGGCCGACGTGTGGCAGGCCGCACAGACCGCCGGCATCGCCGACGAGCTGCGGCGCCTGCCGTTGGGTCTGGCGACCCGGGTCGGGGAGGACCACCAGAGCTTTTCCGGTGGGCAGATCCAACGGCTGTTCATCGCCCGCGCGCTCCTGCGTAAGCCCGCGATTCTCATCTTCGATGAGGCCACCAGCGCGCTGGACAACAAGACCCAGCACGAGGTGACCAGCCGGGTGGCGGAGCTTTCCTGCACACGCATTGTCATCGCACATCGGCTGAGCACGGTCCGTCAGGCGGATCGGATTTATGTACTCGACAGCGGCCGGGTCGCGGCCG
>NZ_CAUVXO010000079.1:0-2636 GCF_963555865.1 Protofrankia sp. Cr1 | reverse complement strand
CCTGGGTGGTCCAACCTTGGGTGGTCCAACCCTGGGTGGTCCAGCCGCGATGCCGGTCCCCGGCGTCGCGCCGCGGGCGGGTCTCCCCGGCTCCGGGGACACGCTGCTGGGGTTGCCGGGCGGTGACGCACGGCTGCGTGAGATCATCTGTGCCGCCGCGCCGTTCCACGAGCGTTCCGACACCACGATGTTCGTCGGTGTGCCGGGTGTCGGCCGCGGCCGGCTTTCGGACCGGGTGAACCGCTGGCTGCGCGTGGCCGGCGGCGACGACGCGGCCACCCGGGCACTGCTTGAACACCGGGCGGCAACCGGTCGGGGGCTTGGCGCCGGTCTGCGCACCGTCGCGCTGCGAACCCCCGACCAGCTCCCCACCTGGGCGTGGGCACTCGTGGAGTTCCTGCACGCCCAGCCGGCCACCGCCGCGCAGGACGACGCCACCGGGTTGAAGGCCGCACCGCTGGTGGCGTTCCAGCGGGCCGCCGAACGACTGCTACCGTGCGAGGACGGGGTCGTGGCGGGCGTCGCCGTCACCGAGCGGGGTTGGCAGGCCGTCACCCGGAGCCTGGCCACCCGTCTGGTGGAGGTCTGCGACGCGGCGCTGCGGTTCGAGCTGCAGGTGGCCGCCGCGACGTCCGGATCGCTCGACTGGGCCGACCGTGACGACCTCGACGTCAGTCGCCAGGGATGGCTGGGCCGGCTGGAGGCGCTGCCCGGCCTCGCCTACGTGGTCGGGCTGACCTGCCAGCAGTGGCGCGATGTCACCGTGGAGATGTTCGAGCGGCTGCGGGCGGATCTGCCCACCCTGCGACGTAACCTCTGGGGCTGGGCCGATCCCGGCCCGTTGGACCGTTTCACCGGCGGTGCCGGCGACCGGCATGCGGGCGGCAGGTCGGTCGCGCTGCTCTACTTCGCCGCCGGCCACGCGGTCGTGTACAAGCCCAAGGACCTCACCACAGCTCTGGCGCTCACCGATCTGATCGCCTATCTCAACGCCGCCGGGCTGCCGCTGGGTCTGGCGACCCACACCGTCCTGCTGCGGGGCCAGCACGGCTGGGAGGAGATCATCGCAGCCGGCCCCTGCGACAGCCCCGACGCCTTCAGCCGGTACTACCGCCGGCTGGGCATGCTGATGCGGCTCATGCAACTGCTGGAGGGTCGCGACCTGTTCGCGGACAATCTCATCGCCGCGGGCGACCAGCCGGTGCTCGTGGACGTCGAGTGCGTTCTCTACCCGCGTACCGCCCCGCCGCCGAGCATGGACGCCCGCCAGCGGACGCTGGCCGAGGCGCTGGAGTCCAGCATCGTGCGCACGTCCATGGCGGTGCAGCCGTGGGTGTCCGGGCCGGACGGGCGGTCCCTTGACCTCGGCTGTCTGTCCCACGCGGGCGACGCACCGGGCGCGAGCCTCGGCGGTAGCAACCTGCCGCTGCCCAGCTACCGCCCGTGGCATGGTGATGTCACGGCGGATCCGTGGGAACACTTCGACGACGTGATCGCCGGGTATCGGGACATGCAGGCCGCGCTGGTGGCCAACCGTGACGGTCTGCTCGCCCCGGACGGTCCGCTCGGGCTGTTCCACGGCGCCCGGGTCCGCTACATCTGGCGTAACACCTTCGACTGCCAGACCCTGCTGCGTGCCTCGCTGGGCCCGCTCGCGCTCGTCGACGGCGCCGCCCGCGAGGCGGTGCTGGGCGGCGTCCTGCGTAACGCCTTCCGGATGCTGCACGAGAACACCGAGCGCACGGACGTGCCCGAGGTCGCCGAGGAGGAACTCGCCGCCTTCCGGGAACTCGACGTTCCCCTGTTCGAGTCACGGACGGCGTCGACGTCCGCCTTCACCCCGGCGGGACGGGAGATTCCCGGGCACTTCGAGGGCACGGCCTGGCAGCGGCTGCACGATCGGGTGACCACGGTCGACACCTTCGACCTCGACGGGCATCTCGCGGTGCTCACCGCCTGCATGGAGGCGGCCCGCTACGGCACCGAGACGGCGTTGGCCGTCACGGACAGTGCGGATGACGACCGCGCCGCCGGTGTCGAGGCCGGCCCGCCAGGGGTGGCGCCGCGCCGGTTGGCGGTACCGAGCCGCAGGTCCGGGCCGATGGACGGCACCCAGCTCCTGGACATCGCCTGCGGGATCGCCGACGACCTGCTGGCGGCCCGGTATCGCGGCTCCGACGACCCGGCCGGCTGGCTCGGCCTCGCCTGGTACCCGGTACCCGACCTCCACCAGATTCAGATTCTTCCGCCGGATCTGCTCAGCGGAGCCGGCGGCGTGGCGCTGTTCCTGGCCGAGTTGTTCGTGCTGACCGGTGAGCCGCGGTACTGGGTCGCCGCCCACCAGGCGCTCGAGGACATCGCGGCGGGTGGCGAAGCGCTGCAGGTCCTGGCCCGTGACACGAGGATGTGGGGCGGCGCCATCGCGCTCGGCGGGTTCACCGGCCCCGGCGCGGCCCTGTTCGCGCTCGCGCGCGGCGGGGAACTGCTCGGTGACGAGTCCCTGGTCGATGCGGCGCGTGGGCTGCTGCCCGGCCTCGCCGCCGCCGCGCAGGCGGGCCGGAGCCTGGCCGACGTCCCCTTCGGTGACGCCGGGTTGCTGCTCAACCTGCTGGCCCTTCCCGAGGTCACCGGCAGCG
>NZ_CAUVXO010000078.1:15120-16469 GCF_963555865.1 Protofrankia sp. Cr1 | reverse complement strand
CGACGGGGCCCGCGCGGTGCACGCTGACCGCGTAGCCGCCGCCGTCGTACACATCGCCGTCCCAGGTCGCGTAGCGCTGGTCGAGGGTGAGCCCGGCCGTTGCGCACCACCGGTCGTAGTCGGCCAGCCCGAACGGCGCAGCGGGCAGCGGCAGGTGGTCACGATCCAGGCCGAAGCCGGCGACCAGCAGGCCGCCGGGTACAAGCCGCTGCGCGATCGCGGCGACGACCAGCGCCTCGGTGCCGGGAGCGAGCAGCGGGACGACGTTTCCGGCCGCGACGACGAGGTCGAAGAACTCCGCCAGGTCCGCCAGGGTGTTCATGTCAACCAGGTCGGCCAGCAGCCACGTCACGTCGGGTCCCGCGGCCTGGGCCTCCGTCAGCATGGAGGCGTCGTTGTCGATCCCGGTGCAGGAGTGGCCCTGTTCGGCCAGCCGGATCGCGACCCGGCCGGTCCCGCAGCCTGCGTCCAGGATGCGCGAACCCGGCGGTACCAGCGACGCGCACAGCGTGGCTTCGCCGTGGACGTCCATGCCCGCCGCGGCCAGCCGCGCGAACTGGGCCGCATAACCCGACCCACGGCTGCCATCGGTGATGGCGGCCCATCGACTCGCACCGTGTGCCACGTCCACATCGTCATTATAAGGTCCGATCAATCCGCCTTGGGCCTTTGGCCTTGGACCCTCCTTGGGCCTGGTTGCCGGTGCACAGCCGCGCCCTGGCATCCTTCGGGATTACGGCGCTGATCAGCGCGTGCCGGGCCGGGTCCGGGCCGTTGATCGCGGGGAGTTCAGGCGGGGTTCGTGGGGTGGAGGGTGGCGTGGCGGCGGCGCAGCGACACAGGGTGGCCGACAGTGGCCCGAGGACTTCGGCCTCCGGCGATGCGACAGAACCAGGATCGCATCGCCTTTGGCCCGACAGGCGGCTTCTGACTGTAGGACGGGGGCTCCTCGCGTTCCTGGTGGTATGGGGCGCGGCAGTGGCGTTCATGCTCGCGTGGGGGCCGGAGCCGTCGGCTCGCGCAGCGGTGCAGGCGGCCGCGGCCACGGCGCCGGGACCGTCGGTGGCACTGCGCCCCGGTTCCGGACGGGCCGGAGTTTCCGTGACAGCGAGCGGGGCGGGGTTCGCCTGCACCACCATGCGGGTCCCCACCGTGGACGTGTCGTGGGACCGAACCCAGGCCGTCGGGACGGCGTCGGTGAACTCCGGCGGCTTCAGCCTCACCTTCCAGGTACCCGCCGGAGCTGTCGCGGGTTCGCACACCGTCACCGCTTCATGTCCGACGGTTTCCGCATCGGCGACGTTCACCGTGGTTGCGCCCACGCCCACGCCGGCACCCACGCCCACGCC
>NZ_CAUVXO010000078.1:7884-14748 GCF_963555865.1 Protofrankia sp. Cr1 | reverse complement strand
TCGTCGGCGCCCCAACCCACCGCAGGTCCGGCATCCACCGCGGTTGCCGGCACTACAGGGTCGACCGGTATGCCCACAGGTGGCCAGGGTGCACCGGCGACCGCAGGGGCACCGGTCCAGGACGCGGCGGCTCCCGGTACGACCGCTTCGGACGGGGCCTCTTCGGACGGCGGCATCCCGGGACCGGCGGCACCGACCGGGTCCGCCGAGCCCGGGGCGGGGTCTGCGGCGGCTCCGGGGTCGACAACGTCCGGCCGGGCCGGCGATGGCGCCGGCACCGGGAGTTCCGATGGCTCCGGCGGTTCGGGCGGTTCGGGCGGTTCGGGCGGTTCGGGCGGGACCGGCCGGGGCGGCTCCGGGGCACCGGGCGGCCAGGCGGGCGACACCGGCGGGCAGCTGCGTTCCGGCTACGCCCGGGCGCTGCCGACCCCCGGTCAGGTCTTCCGCCGTCCCGCCCGGGTGGGTGTCGCGGCTGGGCTGGCCGTGCTGCTGCTGCCGCTGGTCGGCTTCGCCGCCGAGCTGTTCCACAAGACGGTCCACCACAACCAGGACATCCTGCGGCGCTGGTTCGCCTGGGCATCGCCGTTGCCGGTCCGGGCTGGACAGCTGCCGCGACCGCTGTTGGTTCCCGGCTTCTTCCTGCTTTCCACGGCGCTGGCGGTGCTGGTGGAGCCGGGGGTCGGGATGAACGCCGCGACGGCCGCGCTCGTCGTGGGATTCGCGGTCGCGATCCCGCTCGGTGTGCTGCTCTACAGCAGGTCCATCGACAGCTACGAGCGGCGGGTCTGCGGTGGCACAGGGGGCGCGCTGGAGCTGCTGCCCGGTGCCGCTGTCGTCGCGATTGGCTGCGCCCTGCTGTCCTGGGGCGCCGCGTTCAACCCCGGTTACGTGTACGGGCTGATCGCAGAGTATCGCGCCCGCGGCCGCCGTCGCCTCACCCGGCGGACCGAGGGCCAGGCGGTCCTGCTCGGCACGTTGGTGATGCTGGCGGTCGCCGTGGCGGCGTGGCTGGTACGTGTCCCGGTGAGCTCGGCGCTGGCGCGCCACGGGTCCGGGCCACCGGGGTTCGCCCTCGCGGTCATCGAGAACGTGCTGTGCCAGGTGGTGGCGGGCTCGATTGTGGCCGCCCCGATCGTCCTGTTGCCCATCCATTACATGGACGGCCGCAAGCTGTGGGAGTGGAGCCGGCCGGCCTGGGCTGCGACCTGTGCCGTCGCGCTGACGCTTTTCGCGGTCCTGGTGCTCGACCCGTCCGGACTGCTCGGGATGGCCACCGGGCAGGTCTGGGCGCGGGCGGTCTGGCTGTTCGGCGGGTTCGCAGTGGTCTCCGTGCTCTTCTGGGCCTTCTTCCAGATCGTGCCGGCACGTCTGCTCGGCCGGCCGGAGGGCACGCCGGGCGATACCAGCGCAGCTACCGTACCTCTCACCGTCCGTCACCGCGCTGCGCAGGCTCCATCGCTGCGCAAAGAGCATGATCGTGCTGCTTCTCGACCGGACGGCGCCTGGTAGTTACGGCACCTCGGTAGTTACGGCACCTCGGTAGTTACGGCACCTCGGTAATTACGGCAACTTGGTAGGACGGTCCGGAAACGGGTGGGAGGAACTGGCGTGGACGTTGCATTGCGGCAGGCGGCTGAGGCCGCGACGGGATTCATGCCGCCGGGGGAGGGGCTCGCCCTGTACAGCGCCGCGGCGACGGTGCCCGCCGGCGGGCTGATCTGCGAGATCGGTACATACTGCGGCAAGTCAACGCTGTATCTGGCGGCGGCGGCCCGCCAGGTAGCGGCGACGGTCGTCACCGTCGACCATCACCGCGGTTCGGAGGAGAACCAGCCGGGTTGGGAGTATCACGATCGGTCCCTCGTCGATCCCCGCACCGGTCGGCTCGACACGCTGCCCTGGCTGCGCGCCACCCTGGACGCGACCGGGGTGGCGGACGTGGTGACGGTGGTCGTCGGCCGCTCCGAGGCGGTGGGGCGCTGGTGGACGACACCGGTCAGCCTGCTGTTCCTGGACGGTGGGCATACTCGCGCGCAGGCACAGGCCGACTACAGTGCGTGGGCACGGCACATCTCGCCTGGCGGTCTGCTTGCCATCCACGATGTGTTCCCGGACCCGGCGGACGGCGGTCAGGCGCCCTTCGAGGTGTTCCAGCGGGCACTGGTCGAGGGATTCACCGAGCGGTCATGCACAGGATCGTTGCGGGTGCTCGAACGCGCCGCCTGACCCAGCGCAGTCTGACTCGTGGCCGGGCGCCGGGCGCCACGCAGGCAGGTCGTCGCCGCGGAACGCAGCCTCGGTGACCCCACCGGCGAGGGTGTCGACGGCGAGCAGGACCGCTGCGGCCGTCCATGTGCTCTGCTCCTGGGGCCAGTACACCTTTTCGGCGAACTGCCAGCCCGTCCAGTAACTGCCGTCGACGTGCCGCAGGCGTTGAACGTCGCGGACCAGCGTGGCCGCGGCCCCGCTCTTCCCGACCAGGTGCAGGGCGATCGCCAACTCGCAGGTTTCGGCACCGGTGACCCACGGCTGGTCGGCCACACATCGGGCGCCCAGGCCCTCGACGACGAAGTCGTCCCACCGGCTGCGCAGCCTGGCCCGGCCATCCGACCCGCGCACCGCACCGCCGATCACCGGGTAGTACCAGTCCATGGACCAGCGGCGCTTGTCCGCGAAGCGCTCCGGATGGTTGCCCACGGCATGGCGCAGCGCGCCCACGGCCGCCTCCCAGCCTGGCGGCGTCTCGCCGACGAGGGCGGCGATACCGAGTCCGCAGCGCAGGCTGTGCAGGGTGCTGGAGCAGCCGGTGAGCAGCGCCTCGGGGTAGGCGGCGCCGCTGGCCGAACGGGCCCACCAGATCTGGCCGCCGGTGGCCTGCAGGGCCACGACGAAGTCGAGTGCCCCACGCACGACCGGCCACATCCGGTGCAGGAATGCGCGGTCGCCGGTGGCGAGCCAGGTGTGCCAGGCAGCGGTCGCCACGTACGCGCACTGGTTGCTGTCGGCGAAGTCGTCCTTGATCTGGCCATCGACATAGCTGGTCGCCCACGATCCGTCGGCCCGCTGGGTACGGCGGATCCAGTCCCAGGCGGCGTCCGCGGCGTCTGGACGGCCGGCGATCCGCAGCGCCATCGCACACTCAAGATGATCCCACGGGTCGGTGTGTCCGCCGGGATACCAGGGGATGGCGCCGTCGGGTTCCTGCACGGCGGCGATGGTGTCCGCGGTCTCGGCGATCGCGGCCGGGGCGAGTAACGGTGTGGATTCAGCCGGCCGCACGCGAAACCTCCGGTTTGCGCAGGTACAGGACGACGCTCTTGCCGATCAGCGGGTTGAGGATCCGTTCGGCGACGCGGGTGGGCCAGGGCCGGCGCATCATGTCCCAGACCAGCACCCGGTGGTAGAGCCGGGTAGCGGGATGATCGTCGTTGTGCACCCCCACCAGGCAGCGCAGCCACCAGTACGGAGCGTGCAGGGCATGGGCGGTGTGCTCGTCGACGGGCTCCAGCCCTGCGGCGCGCAGTCGGTCCAGTAGATCATGTTTCCGATAGATGCGGACATGCCCGCCTTCCACGCTGTGGTAGGCCTGGGAAAGGCTCCAGCAGATCTTCTCGGGAAACCAGGCGGGGACGGTGACGGCGGCGAGCCCACCCGGGCGTAGCACGCGGGCAAGCTCCGCCATGGTGGCGACATCGTCCGGGATGTGTTCGAGGACCTCCGCGGCGATGACCCGGTCGAAGGCCGCGTCGGCGAACGGCAGCGCCAGCGCGTCCCCGCGCACGCAGGCGCCCCGGGCTTGCGGTCCTACCGGCTCGTGGGCGGCCATCGCGGCGAGTAGTTGCCGCACGCCGGTGACCTCAGCTGTCGCATGGTCGAGGGCGACCACGTCCGCCCCGCGCCGGAACGCCTCGAAACTGTGCCGGCCCGTGCCGCAGCCCAGATCGAGCAGGCGGCATCCCCCGGTGACCGGGAACCGGTCGAAGTCGACCGTCAACATGGACGTGGGCCGGCCGCCGACGTGTGATCGCGCCTGGACCGGACCGCGTCGATCCGCTCGCAATACCATGCCGCGGTCGCGCTGGCCGCGGCTCGCCAGGAGAACCGGTCCTCCACCCGCTGCCTCCCGGCGGCGCCCATCCGCGCGCGCAGCGCCCGGTTGTCCAGCAGCCGCCCGATCGCGGCGGCCAGCGCCTCGGCGTCCCCGGGCGCGACGAGCTCGGCGGCCTGCCCTGCCGGCCCGACCACTTCCGGGAGCGCGCCGGCCGTGGTC
Source organism: Protofrankia sp. Cr1 (assembly GCF_963555865.1). NCBI lineage: Bacteria > Bacillati > Actinomycetota > Actinomycetes > Frankiales > Frankiaceae > Protofrankia > Protofrankia sp. Cr1. The sequence goes on along the minus strand of NZ_CAUVXO010000078.1, from coordinate 10,478 downwards.
ACCACCAGCGGTAGGCCACAGGCCATCGCCTCGACCGCAGGCAGGCTGAAGCCCTCGTACAGCGACGGCACCACGGCGAGCTCCGCCGACCGCAACAGTGTGACCAGGTCGACGTCGGAGAGATTCGACTGGAACGTCACGACGTCGGCGAGGCCGAGCTCCTCGACCTGGCGCGCGGTGGCGCCACCAGGCCGGGCCATCCCGACGCACATCAGATGGGCGGCGCGCTCGACGCGAACCTTCGCGAGCGCCTCCAGCAGCACTCCCAGTCCCTTCAACGGCACGTCCGCGCTGGTGACGACGACGATGCGACCGGGCGTCGGTGTCGTGGCCGAGGTGCCGGTGCCGGTGCCGGCTGGCCGGAAGATGTCCGAGTCGACACCGAGCGGGACGGTGCGGATGAGCTCCGGTACCACCCCCATGTCAGTGATGATCTCGTGCCGGGAGCTCTGGGACGGGACGACGATGCCGTCGAGGCTGCGTGCCACCCGGGCCTGCATCGGGAGGAAGGAGTACCAGCGGCGGATGCCGATACGTGCGGTCCGGTCGGGCGCGGCCGCCAGCGCAACGCGTCGGTCGACCGTGATCGGATGGTGCACGGTCGCCACGACCGGAACCCCGTGCGGGCGCAGCGCCCGGCGTAGCGCGAGCAGTCCGTAACCGAGGCCCTGGTTGTCATGCACGATGTCGAAGTGGGGTGGGCGGCCCGCGCTCGGCCCCAGGGCGCGAGCGGCCCGGATGCTGAACGCCAGCGGCTCGGAGAACTGGCCGGTGCGCATCAGGCCGAATTCGACGATGTCGGCGACGGTGCGTAGCTCCCGTGGGGACGGCCAGCGGAACGGGTCGGACGTGGCGTACAGGTCAAGGCTGGGCAGGGTGCGCAGGTCGACCCCGGGGTCGAGCAGGGGGTAGGGCGGCCCGGTCAGCACCGTGACCTGATGACCCAGCGTGACGAGTTCGCGGGAGAGATGCCGGACGTACACGCCTTGACCGCCGCAGGTGGGGAGACTGCGGTACGACAGCAACGCGATCCGCAACGGTGTCCTCTCCATAGCTTCAGACCGGTCCCATGTCGGTCCCGGACTGGTTCCAGCTCTGGTCGCATGCCAGGGTGACAGTGAGCCGTTTCCGGAACATTAGGGTATATCCGGTTGATCTTCGTGAGATCGCCGAGCGCACTCAGATCGCGAACACCCGTCGGGCGTTGCCAGCCAGGAACAGTTCCCGTGCCTGCGGGTCGAGGTCGAGGTCGGCCAGGCCGTCCAGTGCCCGGCCTGGTGTGATCATCGGAAAGTTGGAGCCGAACAGCACCTTGCTGCGCCCGCGCCCGCGCATGTACTCGACCAGTTCGGTCGGGTAGCGGTGGGTGGCGTAGGCGGAGGTGTCGATGTGGACGTTCGGGTACTTCGAGGCCAGGGCGATCATCTCGGTGGTCCACGGATGGCCGATGTGCCCACCGACGATCACCAGTTCGGGAAACTCCAGGGCTACGTCGTCGAGGTAGGGGATCGGCCTGCCCGTCTCCGAGGTCCGCAGGGGTCCGGTGTGGCCGACCTGGGTGCAGAACGGGATCCCCAGCTCGACGCACTCGACGAACAGCGGATAGTAACGACGGTCGTTGGGAGGTAGCGCCCACAGCCACGGTAGGACCCGCAGCGCCCGCAGACCCAGGTCGTGAACGGCTCGCCGAAGTTCGCGAACGGCGGCGATCGGGTAGCGAAGGTCGACCGCCGCCACCCCGGTCAGCCGGTCGGGGAATCTGGCGACGAAACCGGCGACCTCGTCATTGGAGATCAGCGGCCCGCACGGGCCGACCCAGGCACAGATCAGACCGCGTTCGACGCCAGCCTGGTCCATCGCGGCGATCGTATGCTCCAGCGGAGGCGCCACGGTCGGATTCTGCGCGCCTGTCCAGCGGTGCAGCGATGCGAACATGTCGTCCTGAAGGAAACGCAGCGTCGGATGTTGCAGCCATGCGTCGATGATCGTCATCGTCCGTGACCTGCTTCCATGATTGTAGAGCGCCCGGCTCAGCTCGTCTCGTCGGCGAGTCGCGCGAGTGCGCCCCCGGCGCGCATGAGGTCCGCCAGATCCTGCCGGCTCAGCTGGGAAAGGCGCCGGGAGTACCAGTCGTCGACGACGCGCCGGGACTCCGCAACGGCGCTGAGACCTTTGTCGGAAATCCGCACGATGAACTGGCGACCGTCGTACTCGTCGTTTTCCTTGATTGCCAGACCCCCTTCGATCAGCGTTGCCAGCGCGCGTGTCATCGATGGTTTCCGGACACCTTCGAGACGGGCGAGTTGTGTCGGTGTCAGCGGCCCCATTCGTTGCAGAGTGGAAAGGGCTGAGATCAGGCTGAATGGCAACGCCCGCGGGTCCCGTTGGCGTTCGGCCCGTTGCGAGCGCGCGAGCTTGGTTATCGAGGTTCGCAACGTGGCCACGAATACCGGGTCGAGGCGGTCGTCGTCGTGCGGGCCGGTGCCCTTACCCCCGCCGTCGGCGGTGGTCGGGTACCGGCCGCGTCCGGTGGACGACGGGCCGCTGGTCGATCGCACGGGCACGGTCATCGCCAGATGGTAACGATGTCCGCG
>NZ_CAUVXO010000078.1:6315-7474 GCF_963555865.1 Protofrankia sp. Cr1 | reverse complement strand
CCCGCCCAGGTGATGGCCGTCCCGCTCAGGTGAGCGCCAGTTCCCGAGGGACGACGATGACATCGACGAGTGCGCCACGTCGCCACACGGTCACTTCGATCGGGTTTCCGATGGTCTCCTCGGTCATGAGCCGCTGGAGGTCCCCGGGTGCGGCGACCGGCTGCCCGGCGACCGAGAGCACCAGATCGTCGGTGAACAGGCCGGCCTGCCCGGCCGGGCTGTCCACCACGACCTCGGCCAGCCGGACCCCGTGCCGGCGGCCGAACCGCTCGGCCAGTCGTGGCGGCAGCGGTGCCCGAGCACTGGCGACCCCGAGGTAGGCCCGTCGCACCCGACCGTCGCGCATGAGCGCGGCGAGGATGCGGCGGGTAGTGGCGTTGACCGGAACGGCGAGCCCGAGCCCGATCCCGGCGACGGCCGTGTTCACGCCGATGACATGGGCGTTCGCATCGGCCAGGGCGCCTCCGGAGTTACCCGGATTGAGGGCGGCGTCGGTCTGGATCACCTCGTCGATGATGCGGACCGTGGCGCCGGCCCGGGTCGGGAGCGATCGACCGAGCGCACTGACCACTCCTGCGGTGACGCTGCCTGTCAGGCCCAGCGGGTTGCCCACCGCGACGACCAGTTGACCGACGACGAGGGTGGCCGCGTCGCCGAGCGTGGCCGGCGGCGGGGTGGCGCTGCGGGCGCGCAACACGGCGAGGTCGGACAACGGATCGGCGCCCACCACGTCCACCAGGCTCTCCGTGCCGTCGGTGAACTCCGCCGTACCCACCCCGACGCCCGTTTCCCCGGCCGGCGGCCCGCCGTCGATAACATGGGCGGAGGTGAGCAGGAAGCCGTCGTCGGTGAAGACGACGGCGGAGCCGGCTCCCTCGCCGCGACGCGTCCGCACCCGCAGGCTTGCGACCGACGGCGAGATGGCGGCGGCAACCTGAGTCACCACCTGCGAGTAGGCATCCAATGGATCAGTCATCCCGGCCTCCCGAACGTGCTCCTGCGCCCCTGGTGCCGCCGGGCGCGCGAACTGGGCCCTGATCGCGCGCCCGGCGGCATCCTGAACGCCTGTAACGATTACACAGTTACAGCCGTAGCAACACAGGAGCGGCAACCGACCTTCCCGGTCGGCCGTCCGCCGTGGGCGTACACCGTCACCGAC
>NZ_CAUVXO010000078.1:2620-5755 GCF_963555865.1 Protofrankia sp. Cr1 | reverse complement strand
GTCACCATGGTCTCGGGACGGCAACCGATGTCGCTGCGCGCGCTCCGGCTGTAGGTCGGCATCGCGCTGAGCCGTGTCTTGATCTGCGGTAGCCGCTCGTTGGTCATCACATAGTCGTCGACGATGGCCTCGCGCCGTACTCCGACGATGTCCAGGACGAGCGCGGCAAGTACGCCGGTGCGGTCCTTGCCCGCCGCGCAGTGGAACAGGGTCGGCAGTTCGGCCGGCTGGGTGAGTAGCCGCAGGGCGGTCGGGACCGCGCTGGCGGGGCGGGTCAGATAGTCCAGGTAGTGTTCGACGGTTTCCCGCTTGGACCGCTGCTCGACGATCACTTTGTGTTCGGGGTCACCGGGCACAAGGTAGAGGTCGGGTATGAACGCCGTGTTATGGTATCCGACCTCGGTCTCCGCGAGCAGCCCGCGGCCTTCGGCCGCTGCCTCCTTGGGTGTACGCAGGTCGAGTACCGTGCGCAGACCGAACTCGTTGATCAGTACGTTCGTGGCGTCCACCGTGAGCTGCTGTACGGTGTCGCAGCGGATCAGGAGCCCGCGCCTGGTCGAACCACCGGCCGTCGTGGGCAGGTCCCCGAGGTCGCGGGCGTTGGCACAGCCGTCAAGGTGGATCCAGCGGTCGGTCACGAGACCCCTTCGGTCGCGGTGGGCAGGCGCCGGTGCGACGGGCCGTCGATCGGTCGGTCGCGGCCGGGGCAGCTGACCTCTCAGCCTAGCCGTGCCAGGCCGTAGGACCTGGCCTGATGTGGTTGACCAGCCCCGATGCGACTGACAGGCCCTGCTGCCGTCGGCCGGCTGTCGCGTACCGTCCCCGCTCGGGCCGCTATCAGCTAGATGATCATTTGCTGTCTCCGGTGCGTCAGCAGTTGACTTGGTTGGGTTCAACTGGCAATGTGCGTGCGGTCCCATGGTCTGGGACGTTCGCCCCGATGTAGAGGTTGATGCGGTGGGTACTGGCAGAATCGTGCGGTTCGACGGCATTCGTGGCTACGGCTTCATCTCGCCCGATGAGGGCGGCGATGACATCTTCATGCATGTGAACGACCTGCAGGACGAAAAGCACCTGTTCCGGCCCGGGGCACTTGTCGAGTTCAAGGCGGAAGAGGGCGACAAGGGCCTGAAGGCTTCGGCCGTTCGTCTTGTCGACCGGGCGGCGGTCGGTCCGTTCTGGCCGCGTACCCCGGGCTCGAACGCCGCCGGTTCGGGCACCGACGACGACGAGATGTGTGATGTTCTGACGACCGCCGAGTTTCAGCATGTGTTGACCGAGACCCTGATCGAAGGTGTCCCGACCTTGACCGGTAGTCAGATCGGCCAGATCCGCCAGCGTCTCACCGATCTCGCCCGGGCGCGTGGCTGGGTCGTGTCCTGACCCGCGTGGTTCAGAGCGCCATAAGGCCCGGAGTGCCCGCCTGCACGGCGAACGAGACGTCGGTACGGACGGGGGCGTCGCGGACGTCGATGGTGTCGACCACCCGCACGTCGGTCCGCCACGTACCAGGCGTCACCTCGCAGCGCAGGTAACCGTGCTTGAGCCCGTTGAAGTAGCGAACGTGCGGGTTGAGCAGCGGGTTGACCTGCTTGATCGGCGCGTCGAAGGCGACCGGGAAGTCCGAGCTGATCGACGTGCTGACGAACTCCACGGCGACGGCCGGCGAGGCGGGGTCGTCGAAGTCCACCTTGAGGTCGCTGAACCAGGTGGAGTGGATGTCACCGGACAGTACCACCGGGTTGGCCACATGAGCGTCGGCCAGCAGCCGCAGCAGCCGCGTGCGCTGGGGGACGTAGCCGTCCCACTGGTCCAGGTCGACGATGGTGGGTGGCACCCCCGTCGGGTTGGGGAAGCGGGTGCGGCTCATCATGGTCTGCTGGGCGATGACGTTCCACCGGGTCGGCGAGCTGGTCAGGCCCCGGGTGAGCCACTGCTCCTGGACGTCGCCGGTGAGGGTGCCCGCCGTGTTCAGCCGGCCCGCCGACTCCAGACCGAAGTCGCCGGGGAAACCGCCCGGCTGGTCGGTGCGGTACTGCCGGGTGTCGAGCACGTTGATCCGGGCGAGCCGCCCGAAGTCGAAGCGGCGGTAGATGCGCATCGAGGCCGAGCCGGGGCGCAGGTCGGCGCGGATCGGCATGTGTTCGTAGTACGCCTGGTACGCCGCGGCGCGCTGCCGCCGGAACTCCTCGGGCGTCTGCTTCTTCGCACCGGTGTCGTCGATCTCGTCGACGAAGCCCGCGTAGTTGTTCTCGGTCTCGTGATCGTCCCAGGTGACCACCCAGGGCGCCACGGCGTGGGCTGCCCGCAGCGCGGGGTCACCCTTGTACTGGGCATGCCGGTTGCGATAGTCGGCCAGCGTGGACAGCTGGTCCAGACCCGGGGTCTGCGGGGCGACGTGTGCCCGATCGGGGAAGCGGCTGTTCGGGTCGTACTCGTAGATGTAGTCACCCAGGTGGAACACGACGTCGAGGTCTTCGTCGGCGAGTCCCCAGAACGTCGGCCAGTAGCCGTTCTGGAAGTCCTGGCAGTTGACCACGCCGAGCCGCAGCAGCTGCGGGTCGGCGGAGCAGGCCGGTGCGGTCCGGGTACGTCCGACCGGGCTGAGCTGGCCACCCGCGCGGAAACGGTAGAAATAGTCGCGGCCGGGCTCCAGCCCGCGCACGTCCACGTGGACCGAATGCGCGAGCTCGGGCAGCGCCCGGGTGACCCCGGCGGCCGCCAGGCGGTGGAACCGCCTGTCGTGCGCGACCTGCCAGGCCACCGTGATCGGCCGCGACGGCATCGATCCGGCGTCGTAGACGTCGCGGACCAGCCGCGTCCACAGGATGACCCCGTCTGCCAGCGGGTCCCCGCTGGCGACGCCTAGAAGAAACGGTGCTGCGGTCTCCGCCGCAGCCTGGTCGCCGGTCGTTGTCTCCGGCTCGTTCCAGGATGCGGCCGCCGGACGGGCCGCCACGCCCGTCAACAGCACCGCGCCTGCTGCTGCTGCCCCGGTCAGCGCCAACCGCCGGTCCAACACGAATTCACCCACGACGCTCCTCCCCACTGCGTGTGGCGCTCACTATCGCCTGCGCGATCGACGCCCCGGGGAACAGCCATCGAACGCAGGGGGACCAGGGCACATCATGGCGA
>NZ_CAUVXO010000078.1:0-2416 GCF_963555865.1 Protofrankia sp. Cr1 | reverse complement strand
GGCCGGCTAGTCGTTCTCGGTGACGCTGATGCCCAGCGCACCGGCGAGGGCGTAGGCCAGTGCCGCGATGTCCCGGCTGGACACCGCCGCTCCGCTCATGCTCTCGACCCCGTTCACCTCGACGAGCACGCAGTTGACGAGCCGGGCGCCGTCCATCTGCGCCTTGGCGAACTGCGCGCCGGTCAGATCACAGTCCTCGAAGGTCGCCCCACGAAGGTCGGCGCCGTAGAAGTCCGCCCGTTTGAGGTTGCAGCCCTCGAACAGGGAGTTGCTTATCGCGGTGGACCGGAAGTTCGCCAGGTCCACCCGGCAGTTACGCAGGGTCACGTCCCGCAGCCGCCCGCCGGACCAGGACCATCCCGTCATCCGACAGGTCGTGATCTCCGCCCGGACGAGCGAGGAACTCGTGGCCCGCAGGTTCGCCAGGCTCGACCGCTCGATGACGACGTCGGTCAGCATCGCCCGGGTCAACCGCGAACCGCTCAGGTCCGTGCCGGTGATGCGGCAGCCCTCCAGTTCGATGGACTCGGCCTGGGTGCCCGCCAGATCGCAGCCGTCGAAGACTCGTCGTGTGTACGCCCCGTCGTCGTCGATCTCCGACGCGGGGACGAGGGCCGCGGGGACGGCGGGTGCGGCCGGGCGGCGCGTCGGTCCCGATCGTGGCACCCTCGCTGGGGGCGTATAGGGCACGACCGGCAGTGTAGATGTGGCCGTGCACCATGCCGTGGGCGACACCCTACGAGTCCGAACCCTACGAGTCCGACAGGTCCAGCGGTGCGCCGCTCGCCCGGGTCCGCGAAACCGATCGGGACAGGCTTGCGTAGGCGACGCCGACACCGTCGCCGTCCGGGCTGTAACTCGCGGCCGCTGCCGGGGCGAAGCCCATCTGCCGGGCGTCGGCAACCGCCTTGAGGTCGGCGGACAGGAACGCGAACTGCCAGCCATAGGTGTTCGTCTGCCTGCTGATCGTATTTTTGACCTGCTCGAGGGTCCATTCCTTGGAGGAATTCTCCTGGCCGTCGGTGACGACGGCGAAGACGACCGTCGCCGGACGCTGCTCGTCGGGAAGGTTGCCGAGGAACTCCCCGGTGTCCGCGATGGACCTGCCGAGGGCGTCGAGCAGCGCGGTGGAGCCCCGCGGGACCAGCCGGTATTGCGGGGCTTCGCCGATCGGGATCGCGCCGAAGACCTTCTCGTAGTCGTGGTCGAACTGGTAGAGGCTGATCGTCGCCTGCCCGGGCACGGCGGCCTGCTCGGCGATGAACGACCGGATGCCGCCCTCGGCGTCGTCGCGGATCGCCATCATCGAGCCTGACCGGTCGATCAGCAGGGTGATGTGGGTGTAGCCGGTCTTCGTCATGGAGCGTCCCCTGCCATCGGTCGTCCCGGTCACCCCCATTGTGGTCGCCGTCGCGGCCGTCGTCACGGGGGCGACTGATCGAGCTGGCAGTGGAGAACTACCGCACACTGCGCCACATCCTCGTCAGGCTGCGGCAGCCGTTTCGGCGTAGGGACGGATCTCCCCATTGTCGCAGGCGTCACAACGCACTACCGCCTCCTGCGGACGTCGGCCGATCACTCGGCCGGGTACGGCTCGTACACAGTCACCAGTGTCTCGCGCCGGCGCCTTCCGCCTCCGGCCCCGCAGCAGGGTAAGGCTGAACGCGCCGACGCGAAGCGCGGAGAAGGGCAGTGACACCGATCCGAACACGGCTCGCAGCAGGGTCAGCATCAGGCATTCCAGGACCGACTCCAGGTCGTCCGGCGTGATGTCGACCAGTTCGACCTGCTGCACGTCGATGACGACCGATCCGGTTCCGGGCGTTACCGCTACCGGCACCATCCGGCCCAGGGCGACCGCCTCGAGGCGGGTAGCGATCGGAGTCCCGATCGGACGCTGGTCCGGATCGTCCTTCCTGCCGCGCTGGCAGAGCAGGATGAGCTCGACGGTGGTCCGAACCGAGACTTGGCCCACGCCGAGCACCAGGGGGTGCGGCATTCCCGTCGTGTCCGGGTGGATGTCCACGACCGGGATGCCGAACCGGCAGCTGTATACCGCCTACCTTTTGAAAGAGCGGCTACGGGAGGTGTTCAAAGTCGATGGCGACGCGGGGAAGAAACTCCTCGCGGGCTGGCTGTCCTGGGCTAGTCGCAAGAGCCACTTTGTGGGGAGCGTTATCGTTCGTGGATGTGATGATCGGAGTTTGTTTGTCGTTGGGTACGGTTTTCAGACCGAAAAGCGTACCTGGTGACAAACTCGCGCTGATCTTACCGGTGAACGGGAGGCGCCGGGTGGTTGTGAGCAGGTTCATCGGGCGGCCAGCGGACGTCCCGCCCGGCTGGGCGCACAGCCGGCGCGCGGAATCCGTCGACCTGTTCGAGAGAAGATCTTGTCGGAACCGTCGAGGGGTCAGCA
>NZ_CAUVXO010000077.1:7026-15972 GCF_963555865.1 Protofrankia sp. Cr1 | reverse complement strand
AGGTTGTGCTCAGCAAGCCTGTCGCGGATCGTGAAGAAGCTGCGATGGGCGAGTACGACCCCCTTGGGCCGACCCGTCGTACCGCTCGTGTAGACCTGCACGAGGGGATCTTCGGGCGCCGGATTCGTGTCGAGGTCGGTGTCGGGATGCTCCGCCTTCCAGGCCAGGAAGCCCGCACCAACGGCGTCCGGTTGGTCGAGCAGGACTAACGCCGGGGGTTCAGGAAGCTCGGTACCGACCTTTTCTGCCATGCCGAGGAACTCCGCTCCCACGAACAGCATTTCAGCACCGGAGTCGCGCAGGATGTGGGCGATTTCGCCGACGGTCAGGCGCCAGTTGAGGGGTACCAGCGTCGTTCCGCTCTTGGCGCAGCCGAACAGGATGTCGAAAAAGTGCTCCGAATCCTTACCGAGGTGGGCGACGCGCGGCTGGTGCCTGTGGCTGTGGCTGTGGCTGTTGCCACGGGCGTGGGCGTGCAGCGCATGCGCCGTGCGGTTGCTCTCGCGGTGCAGCTGGCCGTAGGTGACGGCGTGGCCTTCGCAGATGATGGCGGTGTGTTCCGGTTGCCGCCGCCCGTGGAAGGCCGCCGTGTCGGCGAGCGTTCGGATGCCTGGATGGTAGATCGCACTGGGCATCGGGCGGACTCCTCAGTTCTCGAACGGTTCTCAGCTGTTTTCTGGTTCACAGATATTTCGGAGGTTCACAGCCGGTCCGGACCGCACCAGATCAAGCACGTCTATTCCGAGGCATTTGTGTGGAGTTTGCCGGTGATCGGCAGCCAGTACCGTGACCGGTCAAAGGCGTAGCTGGGCAAGGTTGTTCTGCATCGCTCGTGGCCGCGGTGGTATTCGGCCCAGGACACTGGCACGCCCGCGGTGTACAGTTCCGCCATCGACTCGTGGAGCACACTGCCGTTTGTGTCTGCCGGGCGTAAACTGGTGAGCCAGCGGTGGGCGGAGACCGCCACGGACTGCCGGCACAGATCGATCGGTGTCGACGGTGGGCCGACCTCGATGAACACATGCCGGCCACGTCTTTCGATGGTGCGCAGGCCAGCCGCGAAACCGCTCGGCTCGCCGGAATTGCGGGCCCAGTATTCGGCTGTGCGGATTTCGGCGGGATCAGCCACCGCACCGGTCTGACTTGAGACAAGAGTCAGGTCCGATTCGCGGAAACCGATGTCGGCGACGGCCTCGCGGAACATGTTGACCTGCGGCGCACTGACTTGCGGTGCACTGAGCTGGCCCAGGGCCGCGATCAGGCTGACCGAGTCGGACAGCGAAAACAGACCTGCGATCGCGGCGGCGGCGATCTCGCCGATGCCGAAGCCGATTACCGTATCGGGCCGGATACCCCAGCTGATCCACATCTTCGCGGCGGAGTACTCCAGCGCGAACAGCGCAGACTGGGTGTCGCCGGCCTCGTCGGGTCCGTCGGGATTTTCGATTTTACCCAGGAGTAGGTCGCGGACGGACCGGCTCAGGTGGGGGGTGAACAACCGGTCGCAGTCGTCGAGGTGCCCACGGAAGACCGGGGAGCGCTCGTAGAGCGACCGCCCCAGCCCTGCGCAGGCGGTGGTCTGCCCGGTGAACACCAGCGCGATCCCAGGCCGGTCGCCCGCGTCCCCGCGCGGCGCCTGGCGAAACCGGGCCGACGTCTGCTCAAGGAGGGATGTCAGCTCATCGCGGTCGTGAACCACACCCGCGAGGCGGACGCCGAAGTGGGCCCGAGCGATGTTGCTCGTGTAGCACAGGTCGCCTATGGACAGGTCGGGATGATCTTCCACGTGCCGTTGGTACTTCCCGACCAGCATGCTCAGGGCCTGCTCGCTCTTTGCGGACAGGGTGAACACATGGGCGTCGCTGTCGTTCTCCTCGCAGGTGGGGATGGTCCCCGCAGGAGCCTGCTCGATGACGGCTGTGGCGATGGTTCCGGCGAATCCGTAAGAGTTGATCAAAGCGCGCCGGGTGAGCGCTTCCCACGGGCGTTGCTGTGTCGGCACCTCGATCGGATAGCTGTCCCAGGGGATCTGCCGCGAGGGGGTCTGCAGGTGCAGGTGCGGATAGATCACGGCATCACGTACCTGAAGGGCGACCTTAACGACTGCTCCGATGCCAGCCGCCGCCTCCATATGACCGATGTTCGGCTTGAGAGTGCCAACCACGACGGGGGCAACCGCGCTGTGGGACTCCGCGAACACGGTACCGATCGCGGCGATCTCGACCAGATCTCCCAACGGCGTTCCCAGCGCATGAGCTTCGACGTACTGGATGTCGCCGGGTTCAAGCAGCGCGCTGGTGAGGGCCGCGCGCATGAGGGCAGCGCGGGCTGCATCGTCGGGAACGGTGAAGGCGCCGCTGCCGCCGTTCTGCCGCACCGCCGTACCTCGGATGAGGGCGAGGACCGTGTCATCGTCACGCGTGGCGTCCGACAGACGTTTGAGCACGATCATCCCGCAACCCTCGCTGCGGGCGTAGCCGTCCGCGGCGTCGTCGAAGGTCTTCGACCGCCCGTCCGGGGCGAGCAGCTTGGCTTGCGAAAAAAGGATATGGGCCCGGGGGTGGTGGATGAGGTTCACCCCGCCGCACAGGGCGATCCCACACTCCCCACGCCGCAGGCCCTCGACGGCGAGATGCAGCGCCACCAGTGACGACGAGCAGGCCGTGTCAACCGCGATGCTGGGACCGTGCCATCCCAGGAAGCACGACAGCCGGCCGGGTAGTGCGCTGTGTGCGGTGCCCGTGGCGATGGGTGCAGCCAGCTCCTCGTAACCGAGCGAGTCGACCTCCAGCGCGTAGTCTCCGGCGCTGACCCCCACGTACACACCACCATCGCCGTTGCGTAGCGGAGTGGGATCGATGCCGGCGTTCTCCAGCGCTTCCCATGCGGTTTCCAGTACCAGCCGGTGCTGCGGATCGATGTACTGAGCCTCAGCCGGCGAGATGTCGAAGAACTCCGGATCGAACTGGTCGATTCCGTCCAGGAAACCGCCGCCGACGGTAGTTATTCTGCCTCTGACGTCGGTGCTATCGGTGCCTGCGTCGGTGGTGGCGAAGAAAGTGCTGTCCCAACGATCGGCGGGAATCGGCCCGATACCAGAGTGTCCGGCCTGAAGAAAATGCGTGAAATCAGCCAGGCTGTCATTACCGCCGGGGAAGCGCAGACCTACGCCAACGATGGCGATCGGCTCGTACTTTTCCAGGAGCAGCTGTCTGATGAGCAGCTTCTGCTGGCTGATGGTCGCTCTCGCCTGCGTGAGTTCCTCATGGCTGGGATGGGATACACCCGACATCGTCGTCCCTCCTGTCGTCCGGGCCCGAGCAGGTCTGTTCGCGCGGTCGTGGTCCGGGCCCGGGTCCGAACGGTTCGCGGTCAGATCCCGTACAGGTCCTTGAGGAGATCGTCGACAAGAGGCTTGTGGCCCGCCGTTGCCGCCGGCTGCTCGACCGGCTTTTCCTGCCCCCCGGGAACCGCAAAAAGCTCCAGGAGAGCCTCCTGGGTGAGGAGGTCAATCAGGTGTCGCACGGTCGGGCTGCGCAGCAGTGCGGACGTGTCGATCTCGCATCCCAGTGTGGCCTCAAGGCGTTGTTTGACGTCAATGACCCGCAGCGAGGTGAGGCCGAGGTCGAAATAGTTCTGGTCCAGCGGAAGATCGTCCTGTTCGGCCATCAGCAGGGTGACTTTGAACTCCGCTGTCACCATGGCTTCCAGTGCTGCCCGGCGTTCGGATCGCGGCAGCGCCCGCAACGCTGTGACGGCGGGCGTGGGTGCAATCATCGGGGTCCTCGTTTCAGTTCGACGTTCCGCCATCGAGTCGCTATTATGTCACCGCCGGTAATCGGGGTCCTTGCGTTCGATCAGGCGTTGCATGGCTTCGAAGACCTCCCTCGCGCCACCACCACTGTCCTGCACGGCACGCATGCCGGCGGACGAGCGCCTGTGCGCCTGTGCGGTCACGGCTGTGAGGGTCTGCCCGGACCTCTGCGCGGCGAGCTGGATCTCGCAGGCACGCTGCAGCAGCCACAGTCGGAGAAAGGCGTCCGGAATCGTCCGGCCGGTGGTCAGCAGGCCATGGTTCCGCAATATCATGATGTTCTTGTCAGCGAGATTCTTCACCAGGCGCCCGCACTCGTCCGGATATACGGTGACACCCTCGAAGTCGTGGTAGGCGAGCTGGCCGGCCAACTGGGCGGAGTAGAAGTTGTCCGGGCTCAGCCCGTCGCGAAGACAGGCCACCGCGCTGCCGGCGGTGGTGTGGGTGTGCATCACGCAGTGGGCATCCGGGCGGCTTGAGTGTATAGCCGTGTGAATGATGACGCCGGCTGGGTTCACCGGCCAGTCTCCTGGTTCCACGACCTTGCCGTCGAGGTCGATCCTGACCAGGTTGGATGCCGTGACCTCATGGTAGAGGAGCCCGAAAGGGTTGATGAGCAGGTGGTTTTCCGGACCGGGGAGGCGGACCGTCACATGATTGAAAATCATCTCAGTCCACCCGAGGTGGTCGAAGATTCGATAGCAGGCCGCCAGCTGTACCCGTAGTTCCCGCTCGGTGGGGTCGATTCCATGGGGGCCGGTGCCGGCGTCGGTTTTTCCGGGCGGTCCGATGCTCATTGTTCCACCTTCCGCTGAAGCATCCTGTCGGGCGAGCCGAGCTGACCGGGCGCGCATGACGCTACTGCGGACAGAACCCGGTCGTTGATTTCTCCGTCCGCTATGGTGATCCGAACTCCTTCGTCGGGGAAGACCCGGACGGTGATGCCGACCGATGCGAGCGCCTGTCCGATCCGGGCGGCGTCGGCCCCTGCATCCAGCCACACGAAATTGGCCTGACTGGGCCATACGGTCCAGCCTTGTCGGCGCAGCCCGTGGGTGAGCCGTATCCGTTCACGCCGGACCATGGCGCAGTGTCGGCGCAGCCATTCGTGTTCGTTCAGGGCTGCCAGTGCGGCCGCCTGCGCGGGTGCGTTGACCCGATAGGGAAAGGATGTGGACCGCAGCTTCTCGGCCAGCGCCGGGGCTGACACGGAGAAGGCGACGCGCAGGCCGGCCAGAGCGTAGGCCTTCGAAAAGGTGCGCAACGCGACAACATTGTCCTGGTGGCGAAGAAGATCAATACCATCCTGAATGCGGTCGGGGTCCGCGAAGTCACGGTATGCCTCGTCAAGGACGATTGTGACCGTCACAGGTACCCGTTCGAGTAGCCACTCGATCTCGCCCTTCTCGACGATGGTCCCGGTCGGGTTGCTCAGGATAATCATCCGGGTCGCGTCGTTGCAGGAGCCGGCCAGGGCTGCCAGATCGCATCGTCCGTCCGGGCGCAATGGCAGTGCAATCGAGGTGGCGGACGCGTTGTCCGCGAGCAGCGGGTATGCCTCGAAGGAACGCCAGGGATAAACCACCTCGCCGCCGGCCGCCAGCAGGCGAATCAGGCCCTGCAGAATTCCCATTGACCCGGCACCGACGAACACGTGGTCGGCCGCCACGCCGAGCTGGGAAGCTATCGCGGCGACGAGGGTCTCGGAGAATGGTTCGGGATACCGGTGGGGCGTCTGCCCGGTGCGAAGGAAGGCATCGAGGACGGCGGCCGGGGGTGGGATCGAACTTTCGTTCAGGGCGAGCCTGACCGGCGGTACAGTCGGCGCGTTCTCGCAGCGGGTGTTGGTTGTCAGCGGCTGCGGATCTACCGGGGCGGTGCTTGTCGTCATGATTTTCCTCCCTTTCTCGGTGGTCACCGTTTTTCAGTATCCGTGGTCGTAATCGACGACGTTCACCATGTCTTCGATGTTCACCCAGCGGTGGAACTGCCGGGCGAACATCGCTTCGAACCGGGTGCGACTGTGCGGCGAGCGCCAGGTGTGATGCGGGAGAATCAGGACGTTGGGCCGGCGCCACAATGGGTGGTCGACAGGTAACGGCTCAGGTCTATGGCCGTCGAGCACCGCTCCACCGAGGAGGCCGGCGTCAAGTCGGGAGATCAGCGCTGCGGAGTCGACGACTGCGCCGCGGGAGATGCTGATGAGCCAGCTGTGGGACGGCAGCAGAGCGAGTTCCCGTTTACCGATCATTCCGTCGGTCCGCTTGGTCAATGGGAGGGTGCAGATCAGGAAGTCCGATTCAGCGAGCAGGTCCGGCCAGGAGGCGTCGGAAATGACCCGCTCGACTCCGGGAACCGGATCTGGTCGTGGCCGGCGGGTGACCGCGGTAAGGCGGAGCCCGAAGGGATCCAGTAGCCGCGCGGCTTCGACGCCGATCGACCCGAGTCCGAGCATCAACGCCCGCCGGCCGACGAGGTCTACGGGAATGATGCTGGTGTCCCAGACCGCCCTGGCTGACCGGTCGACGAAGTCGAGGAGACCTTTGCTTGCGGTGAGCAGGGCAAGCGCGATCCACTCGGCGATGGGGCGGGAGTTCGCGCCCACCGCGTTGGTCAGCAGGATCCCCCTGGCGGCCAGTTCGTCCAGCGGGAGATCCTCTACGCCTGTGTAGTCCGAATGGATCCAGCGCAGGCCGGGGGAGCCGTCCAACAGCGCACGGAACCACTCCAGTCGAGGTTCACCGGTGCGCCAGGCGATCTCAGGTTTGCTGGTAGTATCAGTACAGGGTAGAGTCTCAATCCGGATATCCGACGGGAGGTCACCGCGCCGGACCATATGCAGCAGCGAGCTTTGCCCGATGGTTGACGTGGTAATGGATGGCATATGAGACACCTACCATGATGAATGTCCATGATCGAGCCATACGGCATTTTCAGGTCGCTCGACAAGCAGCGTGGCTGACTGTCGGCGAGGAGCCGGGCCGTGCTGGTTGATTAGGAGAGATCGTCAGCCTGTGTCCGTCACGATAAATCGCTGATATTGCGCCGGGGCCGGGAGTGGAATTTTTCGTCTGGTATCCGGAATGTAGGAATTCTACCGCAGCCCGGCCGGAGTGTCGACCCATGGGACGAGGTTCAGGGAAGGCGTGATATTGATGGCTGTGGGTCATAGTGTTGCATGTAAATGATCATGATGATGGATGGTCATTCTTTCTGTCGACCGGATTGTTTTCCCAGCTCAGGGCTTGCTTCGTGGTTCCTGACCGCCGATACGGATGCGTCGGATCCGATGTAAACATTCAAGTGCCTTGTAGATCTTGCTGTGTGTAGGCGATATCCAGACACGTCTGGATGTTGTGTGAAACGGCGGGTGTCGGTGCGTGCGTCCTGGTCCGGGTGTGGTGACCTAGGTGGGTGGCCGGGGTCGAGGAGCTGTCGCGCGAGGAGCTCGTCTCACTGCTGGTGGCCCAGGCCGGCACGATCGCCGCGCAGAAGGAGACGATCGCCTCCCAGGCCGAGATGGTCGAGGAGTTGCGTCGCCGGGTCGCGGAGTTGGAGCGGCGGGCGGCGGGGGCGGAGAAAGGCAAGCGGGGCAAGCGTAAGGGTGCCGACGGGTCGTCGCTGGCCTGGTCCGACGACCCCGACGAGACGGTGCCGCACTACCCGCTCGGGGCGTGCGGGTGCGGGGCGGACCTGGGCGGTGCGGCGGAGGTGGGTCTGGCCCGGTCGCACCAGGTCCACGAGGTGCCGCTGGTCACCGTCAAGGTTGTCCAGCACGACCTGTACCGGGTGCGGTGCGGCTGCGGGCGCGAGCACGTCGCCGGCCAGCCCGGCGGGGTGGCCCGCGCGCCGGCCAGCTACGGGCCGAACCTGTTGGCGCTGGTGGTGTACCTGCTGGTCTTCCAGCACGTGCCGGTCGAACGCGCCGCGCTGCTGGTCCGGGACGTGACCGGCGCGGCGCCGTCGACGGGGTTCGTGCACGGCGTGCTGGCGCGGGCCGCGGTCGCGGTCGCGGTCGCGGGCACGGGCACGGTGGAGAGAATCAAGGAGCTGGTGGTCGGGTCGCCGGTGGTCGGGTTCGACGAGACCACCCTGCGGTGCGGGCCGGCGGGGAAGAAGAAGTACGTGCTGTCGGCGTCCACCGACCTGTACGTGGTGTTCGGCCTGGGCGGGCGGGACCTGGCCGGTTTCAAGGCGTTCGGGGTGCTCGGCGACTTCGCCGGGACCGCCGTGCACGACCGGTACAACCTGTATGACCACGCCGACTTCGCGCAGGTCGGCGGCCACCAGCTTTGCGTGGCCCACATCCTTCGGGACCTAGAGGACGTGGCCGAGGTCTACCCGGACAGCCGCTGGCCCGGCCAGGCGCAGCGGGCGCTGCGAGGGTTGGTCCGGGCCTGGCACACGGCCCGCGACGCGGGCCGGGCGCGGGTGCCGGTCGAGGCGGCTGGCCCGCTGACGGCCGAGTTCCGCGGCGCGGTCCGGGTCGGCTTGTCCGAGGTCCCCCCGCCGACGGCCCGGCCGCCACGACCAAGCAGCCGCCCGGCCGCAGCCTGCTGGAATGCCTGCGGGACAGGGAAGACGACGTCCTGCGGTTCTGCTCGGACACCCGAGTCTGGCCGACGAACAACATCAGTGACCGCGACCTGCGGCCCCAGAAAACCCAGCAGAAGGTCTCCGGCCGGTTGACCTCGGAGGACGTCACCCGCCACCGCCTCGACCTCCGTACCTACGTCGCGACCGCCCGCAAACACGGGATGAACGTCATGGCCGTACTCCGCGACGCGATGGCCGGCACCCCCTGGACACCACCCACCGCGGCCCCACCCTGACGTCCCTGCGGCACCCGACCACCGCGCCGTAGCCGACGCAGCGTACACGCATTCCTTGATCACGAAACCACGTGAATGTCTACGATCCGATCGGCCCTCGGACGCGCGGAGTTACTGGGCGGTAGCCGTAGATTTGTGATCAGTTGAGACTCGTTCTGATCACTTGGGTGGCCAGGGCCGCATAAGCGCGTGTCGGTCCCGGGCGCAGGACTCGGATCCGGTCAAGGGGTGGGCGTGAGCCAACCGTGGGCGTGGAGGTGGTCGAGGATGGCCTGCACGGCGTCCGGGGAGGATGTCTGT
>NZ_CAUVXO010000077.1:1254-6388 GCF_963555865.1 Protofrankia sp. Cr1 | reverse complement strand
GTGGTGTCGATGACGATCTCGGCGTCCGCGGGTTCCTCGTAGGGGTCGGATACGCCGGTGAAGGTCGGGATGATGCCGGCGCGGGCTTTTGCGTACAGGCCCTTGCGGTCGCGGGCCTCGCAGATCTCCAGCGGGGTGGCCACATGGACCAGGACGAACCCGCCTCCGCTGTCCTCGACCATCGTCCTGACCTGGCGGCGGACCGCGTCGTAGGGGGCGATCGGCGCGCATACCGCGGTGCCGCCGGCGGCCGTCACAGCCGCGGCGACAAAGCCGATCCGCGCAACGTTGGTGTTGCGGTCCTCGCGGGAGAAGCCGAGCCCCTTGGACAGGTGCAGTCGGACGACGTCGCCGTCGAGCAGCGTCACCCGGCGGTCACCGCGCTCCAACAGTCGGCAGACGAGCAGCCCGGCCACGGTCGACTTGCCCGATCCCGACAGACCGGTGAACATCACGGTGAGCCCCCGCTCGGCCCGCGGTGGCTGTGCGCGGACGAGTTCGGCTGCGACCGCGGGCGGTGTGAGCACCGGCGGCAGCCGTGTTCCGCGCTCAAGGAGCAGTCCCAGCGCGCTTGCCCCCGGTGCGCTCGGCGCCGGTCCGACGATGACCGAACCGAGCCCGTAGGCGACCGCGACCTGTGCCCGGTGGATGACTTCCGCGGCCAGGGCAGGCTCGGTCTCTCGATCGTCGGTCTCTCGATCGTCGGTCTCCCGGTGGCCGGCGGGTTGGTGATTTGTTATCTGATTGTCACTTACCTGATTGTCGCTTACCGGGTCACCGGTGGTGGTCCCGACCCGGATCGTGGTGTCGGGGCCGAGGGCGACCGCCTCGGTCAGCCGCGGCATCGCCCGGACGGGCACCAGGGCGAGCATGGCCCGAACGTCGATCAGCGTGGCGAGCGCCGCCCGCAGGCACCGCACCCGCAGGTGGTGGCGCGCATCCGCGGGATCCGTCCCACCGACCGGAGCGAGGACCACGACGGTGTTCCCATCGGCGGTGATGGCTTCGATGCGGTCCAGGTCCGCGGTATGGAGCAGGCCGTCGACCCACAGCGCGGTGGGCGCCGGGTCGGTTGGCGTGCACCACCCGCGTCCGAGCAGCTCCGCCTGCAACGACGCGGGGGTGAACCGCAGTTCGGGGTAGTCGGGGTGATCGGGCAGTTGCAGTCCCTCGACGACGCCCGACAGCGCCGACCCGACCACCTCGGTCACTCGCAGCGCGGCGATCATCACGCCTTCGGAGTCCCGCAGCGCAACCGTCACTCCAGGGCGCGGCTTCTCGGTGCTCTCGCTGGTCAGCGCATGGGCGTCACCGATGTCGACCGTGTGCCGCGGCATGCGCACCGGGCCGTCGTAGCCATCCTCGGTCACACCCGGGCCGTGGCGGCTCGGGCACCCGCCGGACAGCAGGAGCTCAAGGTCGGCAAGCTGCGCGGCCGTCAGCGTCAGTGACGGCCAGTGCAGCGACGCCTCGGTCAGTTCCGTTGCGCGGGTCTCGTCGACCAGCAGCGCGGTCCTCTCCCGGATGGTGGGCACACCCTGACCGTAGCCGTTGAGGTCCGTCCTGCCACGGCGACGGGCTGGCGACCGGGCTGGCGGCGGGTGCAGGCGGGCGCAGGCGGGCATGGCCGTCGAGCCGCTTCGCTGTCCTGGGCGCCGGTCCCTCGGCTACCTTGGGCTGATATCCACCGGCGTTCTGCCGGCGTTCTGCCGGCGTTGTCATCTATCGGTGTTGTCTACTGGGCTCGACGGGGGGACTGCGCGTGCCTGTCACGGGCTACGAACTCACCCATCTGCAGATGCTCGAGGCGGAGGCGGTCCACATCTTTCGGGAGGTGGTGGCCGAGTTCGAGCGTCCCGCGCTGCTGTTCTCCGGCGGCAAGGACTCGATCGTCATGCTCCGGGTCGCCCAGAAGGCGTTCTGGCCGGCAAAGCTGCCGTTTCCGCTGGTCCACATCGACACCGGCCACAACTTCAGCGAGGTGATGGAGTTCCGGGACGCCCGGGTGGCGCAGCTGGGCGCCCGCCTCGTCGTCGGATCCGTCCAGGATGCGATCGATGCCGGAGCGATCACGGAAGACACCCGGCCGGGCGCGTCCCGCAACCAGCTGCAGACGCCGGTGCTGTTGGACACCATCGAGGCGAACAGGTTCGACGCGGTGTTCGGCGGGGCCCGCCGCGACGAGGAGAAGGCCCGGGCCAAGGAGCGCGTGTACTCCTTCCGGGACGAGTTCGGCCAGTGGGACCCGAAGAACCAGCGTCCCGAGCTGTGGTCGCTCTACAACGGCCGACACCGCCCGGGCGAGCACATCCGGGTCTTCCCGCTGTCGAACTGGACGGAGCTCGACATCTGGCGCTACATCGCGCAGGAGAGCCTGGAGATTCCGTCGATCTACTACGCGCATACCCGTGAGGTGGTCGAACGGGACGGGATGCTGCTGGCGGTGACTGCCCTGACGCCGCCACTGGAAGGGGAGCGGGCCGTTGCGCGTCAGGTGCGTTACCGCACGGTGGGGGACATGTCCTGCACCGGTGCGATCGCGTCGACCGCGGCGACGATCGACGAGGTGATCGCGGAGGTGGCGGTCAGCAGGATCACCGAACGCGGCGCGACCCGCGCCGACGACCGGGTCAGCGAGGCTGCCATGGAGGACCGCAAACGGGAGGGCTACTTCTGATGGAGGGGCTGTTCTGATGGGGGAGCTGCTGCGGGTCGCCACCGCCGGTTCTGTCGACGACGGCAAGTCCACACTGATCGGACGGCTGCTCTTCGACACCAAGTCGCTGTTCACCGACCAGCTGGCAGCGGTGGAGCGCACCAGCCGCGAGCGGGGCGATGCCTACGTCGACCTGGCGCTGCTCACCGACGGGCTGCGAGCCGAGCGGGAACAGGGCATCACGATCGACGTCGCATACCGGTACTTCGCCACGCCGAAGCGGTCGTTCATCCTCGCCGACACCCCTGGGCACGTCCAGTACACCCGCAACATGGTCACCGGGGCGTCCACCGCCGATCTGGCACTGTTGCTGGTGGATGCGCGTAAGGGCGTGCTGCAACAGACCCGGCGGCACGCCTTTCTGGCCTCACTGCTGCGCGTCCCACACCTGGTACTGTGCGTGAACAAGATGGACCTCGTCGGGTTCGACGAGAATGTGTTCGAAAAGATCAAAAGTGAGTTCCGGGGGTTCGCCGCCAAGCTCGAGATCGTCGACGTCGCGACGATCCCGGTGTCGGCGCTCGGTGGGGACAACATCGTGTCCCGCTCGCCGAGCACACCCTGGTACGAGGGCACCTCGTTGCTGCACCACCTGGAGGAGCTGCACATCGCCTCCGACCGCAACCTCATCGACGTGCGCTTCCCGGTGCAGTGGGTGGTCCGGCCGCGATCGGAGGACCTGCACGACTACCGCGGTTATGCCGGCCAGGTCGCCGGTGGCATTCTCAAGCCCGGGGATGACGTGATCGTCCTGCCGTCCGGTCTGTCCTCGCGGATAGCGGCCATCGACACCTTTGACGGACCGGTCGCCGAAGCCTTCCCGCCGATGTCGGTGACAGTCCGCCTTGAAGATGATCTTGATGTCTCCCGCGGGGACATGCTCGCCCGACCGGCGAACCAGCCAACGGTCGGCCAGGACATCGACATGATGGTGTGCTGGATGGCGGATGCGCCGCTGCGGGCCAGGTCCAGGCTCGGGATCAAGCACACGACCCGGTCCGTGCGCGGCGTGCTGAAGAACATCGCCTACCGGGTCGACGTCGACACGCTGCACCGCGACGAGAGCGTGTCGGAGCTGCGGCTCAACGACATCGGCCGGGTGACGGTGCGGACCACGACACCGCTGTGCTTCGATCCGTACCGGCGGAACCGGACGACCGGGAGCGTCATTCTCGTCGACGAGGTGACCGGGTCCACGGTCGCCGCCGGCATGATTCTCTAGTGTCTGTCCCGGCCGGGGGTCGGAGCTTCAGCGACGCCGATGATTCAGCGACGCAGATAGCGCAGGAACAGGCTGCCGTCGTCCTCGAGAACGTGACCGAGCGTC
The DNA here is from genome assembly GCF_963555865.1 of Protofrankia sp. Cr1. Lineage (NCBI taxonomy): Bacteria > Bacillati > Actinomycetota > Actinomycetes > Frankiales > Frankiaceae > Protofrankia > Protofrankia sp. Cr1. Next base: position 2,345 of record NZ_CAUVXO010000077.1, on the reverse strand, counting down.
ATCGTGACGGGCTTCGGCCAGCGGTGGCCGCCGACGATCCGGGCGTGGTCGGGGCCGGCGAGCAACGGGGCAAGTGTCAGGCACAGCTCATCGAGAAGGTCTGCTCCTGCGAGGGACGCGTGTAGCGATGGTCCGCCTTCGCACAGCACGCGTCCCAGTCCCCGCCCGGCGAGCACATTTAGTGCCGTCGCGAGATCCACTGTCTCGTCGCCGCAGACCACCATGTCGGCGACGGCCGCAAGGTCGCGGTACCGGTCAGCCGGCGCGGCCCGGGCGGTGAGCACGAGTGGACGCACGTCCGCGCTGAACAGCCGGGCGGACGGGTCGAGCCGCAGGCTGCCGGAGACGACCGCCACCGGCGGGATCGGGGCCTGCCCGGCCGCGAGTCGTCGGTCGCGGCGTTCCGGCGGAACAACGACCGGCCCGTAGTCCTCGGCAACCGCGGTGCCGGCACCGACGAGGACGACGTCGGCAAGCCAGCGCAGCATGCGAAAGACCCGGCGGTCGGCACTGCCGCCGAGGCCGCCGGAACGACCGTCCACCTCGGCGGCGCCGTCGAGGGACGAGACGAAGTTCGATCGCACATGCACCCCGCCGACGGCGACCGGTGGCAGGCCGTAGAAGGCATCCAGGTCGACGTCATCAGGGGACGGGAAATGGCGCACTCGCCGGACTCTATTCGGCGCAGACTCTATTCGACATTCGACCCGCTGCCGGCTGATCGCTCGTAGCGTGGGCTGTCGCATATCACGGTGGCCAGCGTGAAACGGTGTGAGTTACCTCGCGTGGTACTTCTCGGGGCGTCATCAACCGATGGTGTATCCGTAGGGTGAAAACATGCCGGAGCGCCTGGTTGACCGCCATCCCGAGGTACGTCCGGACGATTTGGTCGCGGCCCTTGTTCCGCCGCCACGGTTCAATGACGTCCGCTTCGTGACCTACCGGCCGGATCCCGGCGAGCCGAGCCAGGTCGGTGCCGTTGCGGCGCTGGGCCGGTTCGCCGACCGGGTCGCCTCGGGTGGGACCCGGGCCCGGGGTTCGGCCGGCGCCGGCGGCCGTGGCCTGCTCCGGTTCGGACGTCGTGATCTGAG
>NZ_CAUVXO010000077.1:0-868 GCF_963555865.1 Protofrankia sp. Cr1 | reverse complement strand
AGGCCGCCGGGATGACGCCGGTGGCGGGTCGGACGCGGGGGGTACGCGTCCGGGGGTCTATCTCGACGGCGGGTTCGGGGTCGGCAAGACCCACCTGCTCGCGTCGCTGTGGCACGCGGTGCCGGGCCCCAAGGCCTACGGGACGTTCGTGGAGATCACTTCGCTGGTCGGCGCGCTGGGGTTCGCCCGGACCGTGGACGCCCTGTCCGGCCTACGGCTGCTGGCGATCGACGAGTTCGAGCTGGACGACCCCGGGGACACGGTGCTCGTCTCCACCTTGCTGACCAGGCTCGCCGAGGCGGGCGTGCACCTGGCCGCGACCAGCAACACCCAGCCGGAGGACCTCGGTGCCGGCCGCTTCGGCGCGGATGACTTCCTGCGCGAGATCCAGGGGCTGTCGTCGCGGTTCGACATCCTGCGGATCTCCGGCGAGGACTTTCGCCACCGCGGCCTGCCCAAGCCGCCCGCGCCCCGCAGCGACGACGAGGTGAGTCGGCGTGCCGCGGTGACCCCCGTTGCCAGCGAGGACGGCTTTGCCGAACTGTGCGCCCACCTCGGCCAGTTGCACCCGTCTCGCTACGGCGCGCTCGTTGACGATATCGGACTGTTCTGCCTGCATGGCGTCACCGCGGTGTCCGACCAGGCGATGGCGCTGCGGCTCGTCGTCCTCGCCGATCGTCTCTACGACCGGTCGATCCCGGTCGTGGCGTCCGGCCAGCCCTTCAGCGAGCTGTTCTCGGCGGAGATGCTGGCCGGGCCGCATCGCAAGAAGTTCCAGCGCGCGATTTCGCGGTTGTCGGCGTTGGCCCGCGACGGCTGGTCCGACGACCTGGCCGTCTGGGAAGGCAGCGCCAAGGCGTCGTAGCCC
>NZ_CAUVXO010000076.1:4415-15897 GCF_963555865.1 Protofrankia sp. Cr1 | reverse complement strand
AAGAGTCCAGCTGGTGATACCGGGCGTGCGCGTCGGCATCCGCGACGGTCGGGAAGATGAGTAACGCCCGGTCCGGCTGTCCGTCCATGTCCAGGGCCACCACCACGTACGGGGTGGCAGTGGACATCTGGGGTTCGCCCGGCGGGGTGGCGTCCATCCAGGCCGACGCGACGAGCCGGCGGACGTATGTCTTCGGCTGTCCCATGTCCCACGACATCCCCGTTCGTGCATGCGCTGCATGTGGTTGACGACATTCAGCTCACCGTGTCGGACCTGTTCGCGGTTCGGTGACCACTGCGGATACCGGATAGGCGCGCGGACCGACGACTAGGCGAACACCTAGACCACCACCTAGTTCACGATCTGCACCAACACGGCTACGGTTGGGTCGAAGGGGGTGTCATGCAAGCGGCTAACGGCGTGTTCGGCGCGGAACTGCGCCGACGGCGGGACATGGCCGGCTACAGCCAGCGGGGGCTTGCCGACGCGCTGGCCGCGCTGGCATGGGACGACCTGCGCCTACGGGTCGGCGTAGACGGCAACCTTGTGTCGCGCTGGGAGCGTGGCACCGCCCAACCGCGCGCGCCGTACCCGGACCTGCTGTGCCGGCTGTTCCGGACCACTCCCGAACAGCTCGGATTACGCGTCGGGCTGCCCTCCCACGCCGGCCCCGGCGACGGGCAGGCGGTCATCCCGTTCGAACCCAGGATGGTGATCGTGGATCGGATGCGGCGTGCGGGATCGTCCAACGTTTCCGACGACACCCTCGACCAGCTCGACCGGATGACCGTGGACGCGGTCGACGAGTACGAGCGGTTCGGCCCGGCGGTGTTGGTACCCCGGCTGGTCGAACAACGGAGCTGGGTGGAGGCGCTATTCGACGGTCGGCAGACCTTCCGCCAGCGAGGGCGCCTGTACCGGGTAGCCGCCCGACTGTCCGGGCTTCTCGGCTCTCTCGCCGTAGACCGCGGGGACATGCCGACCGCGCGGGCCTACTGCGACGAGGCATACCAGCTTGCCGACCTCGTCGACGAGGACGAGCTCCGCGCCTGGATCCGTGGCACACAGGCTCTGATCGAGTTCTACGCCGGTCGGTTTGACCGCTGCCTCGCGTTGGCTGTCGACGGATTGCGCTACAGCCACGGCGGACCTCAGGAAGCCCGGCTACTCGCCCAAGGACAAGCGCGGGCGGCGGGCAAGCTCGGCGATGCCCACACTGTCGCCGTGGCTGTCGACCGTGCCCGCGAACTGGCCTATCCCCGTCCTACGGGAACGGTCAGCCCATGCCTGGCACTGGACGGGTACTGCCCGGCCCGGGTGGACGGCAATGCCGCTACCGCCTTCCTGGCCGTCGGCGACCTCACCAGCGCCCGCCGGTTCGCCTACGCCGCGCTTACCCGATTCGACGCCGCGGGCATGGCCGGACCCCGATCGTTGACCCGTATCGACATTGCGGTGACGTTCCTCTCCGACGGCGAACCGGATCGAGCCGTACACCTGGTCGGGGAGGCGTTGGAGATTTCCGCATCGCGGCCGATCGCCACCGTGGCGGCCCGGACCGGGCAGTTCCTCGATGCTGGACGCCGGTTCCTGCCGACCGCGTCCATGCGGGACCTGACCGAGCTGGCCACTGAGTGGCAGCACACCGCCCGACCCGAGCTGCCCGGCGGCTAACCTCCGGGACATGCCGCGGGAACAGCAACACGTCCATGCACGTCGGGAGGCGTTCGCCCGGTTAGAGCGGATGCGGGACCACTGGTGGTGGCGTCCCGGCTGGCGGGTCGGACGGTCGTTCTACACGTTCCACATCACCTTCGACAGCACTCCGGACGTGGTCGACCTAGCCGGCCGCTACCAGCGGGCGCTTACTCTGCCCACCCTCGACCCGGTTCCCGCCGACGGCCTGCACCTGACCATGCAGGGGATCGGCTTCACTGACGAGGTCAACCGAACGGACCTGGACGCCATCATCAGCGCGGCACAGGCCCGCTGCGCCTGGCTGGCACCCTTCGACGTGACCATCGGACCGGCGGACGCGGACCCGGAAGCGGTCATGCTCCAGGTCGCACCCTGGGCGCCGGTGGACGAACTGCGCGCCGCTGTCCGGGCTGCGATCGGCGACGTGTGGGGCGAGGCCCGAATACCCGGAGCCGCCGGCGGCTTCACCCCGCATGTCTCCGTCGCCTACTCCGGCGCGGACACCTCGGCGGCGCCGCTACGGCAGTGTCTCGCCGGAATCGAGCCGGTAAGCGTCACCAGCACCGTTGTCGCGGTGCAGCTCATCGACCTCAACCGCGACCGGCGGGTCTACCGGTGGTCGACCGTCGCCAGCATGCCACTGCGTGGCGCGTCTGCCGACCGCTGAGTTCCGCTCCGGTAGGTGGGGCGGGTCCTCCTCACGGCGCTCCACTGCCCGCCGGACTCGGGCCTGTTCCCGAAGCTCCGCCGCGACCCGTTCGTGCCTACGGTCGACGTCCGCCCGATGGCCCGCGCACAGGACATCGTCGGGTGGTGCATCCTCAACGCAATCGGGGTATTCGCAGGTCACAGAACAATCGTGCTACCCGGCGAGGTAGCCCGCGAGCTGGTAGGCGGCATGCCGGTCAAGGTTGTGCCGTGCCCGGTCGTACCGGCGGGTGGTCCGCGGATCGGAGTGTCCGGCGGCGTCCTGGACGTCGCGGAGGGACACGCCAGCATCCAAACTCAGCGTCACGAAAGAGTGGCGGAGCGAGTGCGGACTCAGTTTGCTGGCACTGGCGATGCCCGCATCCCGCGCCAATCGGCGGATCAACCGGAACACGGCCGGTTCGTCCAGCCGCCTACCCGTCCGGGTGGTGAACAGCGGCCCGTCGGCCCGCCCGTCCAGGTAGACATCGAGCACGGCGGCGACCGAGGGTGCCAGTGGGACGGTGGCCCGCTTCCCGCCTTTGCGCACGATCCGGAGGACCCGGTGTCCGCGCTCCGTATCAAGATCGGCGACGTCTGCGGCCAACGCCTCGCCGATGCGGAGTCCGTTCCCGGCGAGCAACCCGATCAACGCGTGTGCGCGGGGGCTGTCGGTCGCGGCTGTGGCGAGTAGGGCGCGCACCTCGTCCCGATCGAGCCCGGTGGTCTGCGAATCGTCGCCAAGACGGGGGCGCTTGACGTGCGTCAGCGGCGACCGAGTGAGCACATCCTCGGCGACCAGGTAGGCGTAGAACGACGCGAGTGCGGACAGCCGGCGGGCGACGGTGGCCACGCTGCGCCCGTCGACTTCTTCCAGCTCGCGGGCATAGGCATCGACGTGGCCGCGGGTGGCAGTGATCACGGTGATGTCGCGGGCCGCGCACCATCCGAGGAACGCGCGGAGGTCACGGCCGTACGCGGTCCGGGTGTGGGCCGACCGATGACCGAGTAGCCATGCGGCTACGTGTCGCGTCAGGGGGTCGGTGTCGTCGGCGATGACGAGGGTGACTGGTGTCCGTACCGCGATCTCTGTCATGACTACAGGATAACAGTCATTATCCTGTAGTTTTGTAGATCTTCCTGTTTGAATCAGGCGTGACGAAATGGACGCCCTCCGCGCCGATCCTCCGAAGATGATCCGCGATGACATGGATACAGAACGTGCATAGCCAGGAAGGGGCCGGCCGGCCGGTCAGGAGTGCGCCCGGCCGGCCGCAGATGAGGCAGGGACCGACGCCCGGCACAGCCTCGCCCCCCGAGTGCTCCATGTCACCGCCGTCTCAGACCGACCTGAAGCGGGCCGTCTGCGGCGCGGCCGCGTAGAAGCCCGGCGGTCGCGCGACCATCGGCCAGCCAGAGCAGATCGGCCGGGATGCGTACCGGCCTCGATCTCGGTTTGAACGGACGGGAGCCAACCCGAGGACTTCACCTATCGCGTTCGATCGATCCCTGAAGATCGGCCCGTGGCCGTGCCAGGAAGGTTCCCGCACGCCGATGATCCGGTCCTGCCATGCATGGACCGTCTCGTGCAGAAGGATGTCCTCTGCGAGACGGAGGCGGCCGGCGGCGTGGCGCCGACCCGGTATGACGTCGGGATGCGTTCCCACCACAAGGCGCCGATTGATCCTTATGTGGCTACTGTGATCGCCGATTCGGTCGTAATCCCCGTAGAGCCGAAATGGAAGATCGGCTAGTTCGATGGTTGGAATGGTCAGGGCGTCGCCGAAGAACAGATCGTTGATGGTGAGCCAGGTGACGTAAAGGTGCTGGAGGTCGGCCCGGCATTCCTCGGGTGTCGAGGTGAGCGCCTCGACCACGATCGGATCGTTGATCATGTTTCGTTCGGGTGCTACGGCGGATACCGCCAGAGCATCGATGACGGATCGGGCGGTCGTCAGCATCGCGGGCCGTACATGGTCAGGCGTCGCGTCGTGAAGGCCCGTCAGCCGAGTCAGTATGTCGGCCAGGGCGCCGAGCGTGGCCGGCCGACAGGACGCGCACACGGGCATCCCGCTGTGCGTATCCACGAGAAGCACCCGGCCGGCCGACTCGACTGTCGTACCGCACCCACACCGGCCGACCGGGGACGGTGCGGGTGCCAGGAAAACGTCAAGGGTGGGACCGGCGGGTGTCATTCGTTAGCCGAAACAGCGATCAGCTCAGTTATCGCAGCGTCCAACGTACCCGCGAAGACGTCCAGCAGCAGCGGCCTGAAGGCGGTTACCACTGCTGCGCGAACACCGGGCGCGGCCTCATCCAGTTTCACGAGGGCCGTGTTCAGAGCGCGAATAGCGTTCGTGGCACCCTTCCCGATCTTGACATCTGCACATAGATCACATATCCGATACGGCTCACCACCGCGGCTTCCAAGAGCCGCGATCACTGGGTACACCTCGGCGAGACCGCCGTCATCGAGACAGGTCGGCATACCGGAACGCGGAAGATCACCGATCTGGAGGTAGACGGTCGTGCGGTTCGGCATTGCATTCCCTTCGGAAGATCGATCGGAACACGGGTAGAGCCGGCTCCGCTTACGACTGCGGCGGCGGAGCATCGGGGGTGGGGCGGTGCTCGATGCCCGCTGCGGGTTCGCGCGGCTGTCTAACCGGAAGCGCACGAAGCCGGCGGAAGTGGTCGGCGCGGGCCACCTGGATGCGCCGCTCACGCTCGCCGGGGTCGGTGACTCCGGTGACATCCGCGGTCGCGTCAATAACAGCGAGGGCTGCGGCGCGGGCGGGTGCCGTGCGGCCCGCCCGGTCGACTGTGGCAGCCCACGACTGTTCCGCAGCACGACGGTGTGAATCATCCATAGGGGGTCAACTCCAGGACCGACGCGACCAATCCGCGTCGTGACGGATCTCTTCGGATGCAGACCCAGGCCGCGCTATGCGCCGTGCCGGGCGTTGGGCGCTATGCGCTCCTACCGCTATCGGATGCAGACCCAGGCCGCGCTATGCGCCGCGCCGGGCGTTGAGCGCTATGCGCTCCTACCGCTATCGGATGCAGACCCAGGCCGCGCTATGCGCCGCGCCGGGCGTTGAGCGCTATGCGCTCCTACCGCTATCGGATGCAGACCCAGGCCGCGCTATGCGCCGCGCCGGGCGTTGAGCGCTATGCGCTCCTACCGCTATCGGAGCATAGCGCGCGCTGTGGTCGCGCTGCCCCCGCGTGCTGGTCGAGCGACAAGACCGCGGACCGGATACGGCACCTATGGCGGTTTAGCTGCTGTTCGCCGGGTTTGAGTTTTGGGTCATCGTGTGGCCCGAAACTGTCCGGTGTCGGCTTACCCGTCACAATGGGATCATGATTGGTAAGACGGGACGGCGCCCCGGCCGTCCAGACAAGCTCGACCCCACCGCGGCGAAGACGATCGTGGACGCGTTGCGGGCCGGGTCGCATCAGACCTATGCGGTCGACCTGGCAGGGGTCGGTAGCACGACCTACTACCGGTGGCTTCGCCACGGCCGGGAGGACCGGGTGGCGGGTCGGGAGACGAAGTTCGCCGAGTTCGTAGCGGATGTTGCGCGTGCTCGTGCTCATGTCCAGCTGGTGTTGGTGACGCAGATCCGGACCGCCGCGGCAGGCGGTGACTGGCGTGCGGCAGCCTGGGTTCTGTCGCATGCTTTCCCGGAATGGTCGGACAAGATCGATCTCAACGTGGGTATGGATCAGGAGGAGTTCGAGCGGGCGGTCGAGGCGATCGCCGAGCTTCTCGCGGGCGGCCCGTCTGATGATCTGCCGTCGGGTGAGGCTGTGGAGTAGCCGGCGGCGTTCCGCTGAGGCCCTCCCGTGTACCGATCGGGACGGCCTCAGCGGAGCGTGCCCGTCCGGCGGCAATCGCCGTACGGCACTGATCAGCCCAGAAGCGGACGCGCTCCGCGGGAAGCTGCGGCGACGAACACCACCATGGGCGCGGCCCACGCCGGCGAGACGCCGAGCCGTGGTCCTGGTCGCCGAGTTCGGCCCGCCGATCCCGGGCATCTGACGAGTCGGTCGGCACGTGCTCGAAATAGAGGCTCACGCCACCCTCCACACCAGGCCGTACGGATGTTCGATCGTTCCATCATCCACACCGGGCCGCGCCGGGTCGACCTTCCCGGACCGGTTCATCTCCGCGGCAGCCTCACGGGCTGCCTCGCGGACAGGCCTAGGGGCGGTCTCATCCTCAGCCGTTTTGACGACCTTGGTCGCCTTGGTGAGAGTGCGATGAGACATGCCCACCGCTTTTGCGGTTCGAGCGCGGGACTGGCGTTCGTGAGGGGGCAATGACGCAGGGCTACCTTCAGCAAATTTTGCTGAAGGTTGGAGATCCGTTCTCGTTCCCTGACGTTCTGCAGCGGCCCGCCGTTCAACCTTGACGATGATTTCCGCGTGCCGTACCGCTTCTTCCGGGGTGTACTGTTCCCGTTCGGTGTTTTCTTCGCCCTCGGCGTACAGGGCGGTCAATTCGTCATGGATTGATTCAGCGACCGTGACGGGTATGGCGGACCTTGGCCGTCTTCGCGGTTCTCGCGCGGGACTCGTGTTCATGATGTGGTGCCGGTTCCGGAAATGTTCCGGAACCGGCAAGCGCGGTCAGCTCGTCATGGACTGGCTGGCCGACCGGGCGACGTTCGCGACCAACATCAATCCGCGGACATATCCGAGGTTTTCTTTATCGCCACGGACCGACGAGCTATCCGGCCGGGCCGTACCTCTGAGTTCGGTGGTAATCCGCTCTTCGATTGCGGCGATGACCGCAGCTGGACCTTGATCGGCAACCGCCTGGGCTATGTAGTCCCCGACCTCGACTCCGTCGACGAAGGAGTCCAGCCGATCATAGGAGTCATCCGACTGCGCCGCTATGACAGCTGTCAGGTGTGCTGCGAACTCGGCTGTTATGACAGCACCCTCCCGAAGAATGATAATCGGCTCTTGGGTGGGTCCCTGTGCGCAGATTGCCTGAACGTCTAAATCTTTTGCTATTGCCACGGATATCACTATTTCCCCCCGACTCGGAATATCAGAAGGAACCTGTGTAGCTCGTTACACCCCGCTCCGCACCGGATACCCAGGATCGTTATCGATTGTTGTTGGACGATGATGATCCGTCTTGCTCACGTTGCGGATCCGGCTTGGCCCGGACCGCCTGCCCCCCGATGGCCCGAAGCCGACCGGGCGCCATCTTGACAACGGCTGAGATGGCCATAGAGACACGAAACCCGCCGTCCGGGAGGTGACCAGCTTCGATCCCTATCGCGTGGGCCATCATCGCCACGTCACGGGCGAGGCGGCCACGAGGTCATGAGCGGGTTCTCTTCACCGTGGGGTCCCGCAACAGGGCTTCGAGCTGGTCATTGACGGCCTCGATCCGGATGCCCTCCGCTTCGGCGAACTCCGCGAGCCTGCCGAAATCGGCGGCGGTGCACTCCTCGACCGGTTTGCCGAGCGCTGCGACCTCGCGGGCACGGTCGTCGGTGCGAACAGCATCAAGAAGGTCATCGGCGCTCTGGTCGGAACTCACCGGATCCTCCGGTCGAGCTCGGCGACCAGGCCCAGCATCAGCAGCAGTTCGTGCCGCTCGGCCGGGTCGGAGACGTACCGCCGGACGACACTGGCGGCCTGGAGGCGCTCAGAGTCGGCCAGAGCCGCACCGCCCATGTGTTCGACCGGTTGGACTTCATAGCGGGGCATGGCTGGCTCTCCTTCGGTCGCTCCAGGATTGGCTTCGGAATGCGGACCGTGCGCGGAGTACGGCGCGGACGCGGTCACACCGCTATCACCGCGAGCAAATTTTGATCATTCTGTATCGCGCAAGATCTACCCCCTCCTGCGGTCACCTCTCCAACGCGACCACTGCCCGGCTGAGCCGGGAGGCGCGCCGCGAGCCCGTCCGTGGCGACCGGATTTCGATCTTTGCCAGCCTTGATTAACCGACTGATTTCGATCTTTCGGTTTTGGGTCCGGCTGGGAGCTTTAGTCGCGCGGGCGCGCGCGAGAGCAACGTGTTTACGCAGGTCAGCGGCCCGAGAGTGACTCACCGGGTGAGTCGCTCTCAAAGCCGAATCTTCGAGCTCGACGGCATCCGAGAGTGACACGGGGGGTGAGCCACTCTCGGCGCCAATAATGATCGGACTCCGGGCCTGATAGACGGCATAACAGCCATGGCCGCCACCGCGGGCCACACGGTGGATCAACCCCGCCTTCTGGAGCTGACCGAACAGGCGGATCACCGACGGACGAGCGACCCCCAACACTTTTTCGATCTTGTTTGACGGCGCCTCGATCCGGCCGGCCGCTGTCATCAGCCCACTCTCCGGGAGCGCGATCCGGGCAGCATGACGGGCATAGACCGGGCCGAGATCGGTGCTCGCTATAACCGCGGTGCTCCACTGCTGCCGGGTGAGCGGCGTCACTCCAACCGGCAGGGGAGCCACACGATGTGCAGACCGTACGTGCAGCTTGGCGGTACCGTGATCTGGGTTTGTGATGGTGGTCGGCGCCGTGCCCGCGGCGCCCGACCCACTCACCGCACTACCTGATCTTGTCGGCTCCCGAGCAGAACGTGGAGCTGGGCGATTTGGGTGATCTCCAGGGGTGGCGCTTCGTCGATGATCCGGCGGATGTACTCGTCGATCGACGGCCCCTCGGCCACACGTGGCCCGCTCATCGGGTGGGCTCCCGCCGTAGGCCCGCCAGATGCCGATCTACATCGGCCAAGCTAACCCAGCTGCGACCAGTGATGATCCATCGCGGTATATGACGGAGGATCGTTCGACTGTAACGCTGAGTAATTACATGGCGATGATCAGGGAGATCAGCCGCCAGTACGAGATCGTCCGGGATCGTGTCTCGGCACGCAGGGATAGCCACAGATCGTCCTCGGGGAGATGGTGAGGACGGAGCGGCAGGACACCCGCGCCGCGAGCTATGCGGGCAGGTAGACCCGACCGGCCGTCCCGATGGTCATCGGGGCGGAACCGGTAGTCGGGGGACGGCGGGTGATCCCACCACGGAGCGCGATCACTGTTACCGGTGTCGGTGGCGGCCAGCCGTCACGGGCGGGCTCGGGCTGCTCCGGCTCGTTGAGCTCATCGTCAGGTAGGAGCGTCACACCGTCGATGGTGTAGACCGCGACCGCGAGTACGACCGCGAGTAGCGCGACCGTCCACCCGGATATCTGGGTGCATCCTGGCGTTGGGTGTGCGGCCCGTAGTCGAAGCTCGTCGAGGAGCGCGGTGTGCAGCCGGCAATGCCAGTACGCCTGCTCTGCCGGGTCGCTGGCGGTCGCGGCGATCGCTTCCAAGCAGTTGAGGGTGTTGCGGCCCGGCCTGGCCGGCAGAGACCACACCAGACGTCGCAAGGCCCGCGGGAGCCTGGAGACGGTGTGCCGGTGCTGCCGGTGTCTCCGCTCGCCATCCGCGCCGAGCCGCATCAGGACCGACAGATGGTCCCCGATCGTCTCAGGGCGATCGGCCAGTAGGTGGCGAGGGGCGGTCGTCGTCATGGCTCGTTCAGCTTATGGCCAGATGGCGTCGACTGCCATCACATGGCCGAGACTGTCTTGCCGGACGGCACCTCGTCTGCACGAAGAAACTTGATCTCAATGGAATTGTGGTCGAAGCCGGGTCCTCGCCGCGTTGGCAGAATCCGAATCCGCATCCGCAAGGCGACGAGCACGGCGTGTTGTTGGGTGATGCCGAGGCCGTTCCAGCACTGTTCTGGTGCGGCGATCAGTTCCCCGACCAGTTCCGAGGCCACGCCTGGGACCGCGAGTTGTGCCGCGCGTTCGGCCTGCTCTAGTTGCGGCAGGAGTCGTGCGTTGATCCGGCGTAGCTGCATGATCGTAATCGTCCCATCTGCGTAGTCGTCAGCCGCGGTGTTCAGTCGTGCTCGAAGAGTTTCAGCTTCCTCCCGGGCCTTGTGGGCGGAGCTGTCATCCCGGGTGAACAGCACCCAAGCGTCTGGCTGGGACAGGCGCTCGATGAGCACCCAATGGACGAGGTCATCAACGCGCTTCTGGTTACGTCCCACGCAGCTTTTCCGTGCGTTACAGGTGTATAGCTGGAGCTTGTGCGATTTCAGGACGCGTAGCTCTTCTCCGCATACTCCGCAAGCGGCTATGCCGGCGTTGAAGCTGAGTAGGTGTCGGCGGGCGCCGGATTTGCTGGTGGCCCTCGCTGGATCGTTCAGCAGGGCGACAACCTGGTCATGTTTGTCTCGGTCGACGATCGCAGGCCACGCCGCCGGGCCGATGATCTCACCCTTGTAGGTGCGGAGGCCAATGTTCGCCGGTCGCAATGCCACCTTGCGAACGCCGGAGTACAGCCACTGCTTAGCGGCTGGTGCGGGCACGTTCCGCGCGTTCAGATCCACCGTGATCGCCTTGATGGACTCGTGGCGGAGCAGCCGGTCAACGATTTCGCGGACGATCGCCGCGGTAAGGGGATCTTCGACGTCGCGGAAGCCGAGGACCCGCCCACGGTCATCGGTAGTGCGTTCCCTGCGCCATCCGAACTGACAGGCGCCGTTCGCCCGGCCCTCTTGGGCGCGCTGAAGGGCGGCACGTGTCACACGCTCGCTTTTGATCTCCGATTCCCAAGTGTCCAGCTCGCCGAGGATGCCGGTCAGGCCGCGTCCGGACGCAGTGGACAGGTCGAGATCTTGGCCCTTGACGGCGACGACGCGACACGCCTTGGTGGCTAGGAGCTCGATCCCTTCAGCGCGTTCGCGGCGGTTCCGCCACAGCCGAGACGTGTGGTAGACGACGACGATCTGAACCTCACCGCGCTCCACGGCGGCCATCAGCGCGGCGTACTGCGGTCGGAACGTGCCACGCAGGGCGCTGATGTCGTCGTCGGAGTACTTCCCGGCGATCTCCCACCCGTGCCGCTCGGCGAGGTCGCAGCAGTCCTCCACCTGGCGGGCGATGCCCTTCTCCAGGGCAAGCGGATCTTCCGAGATGCGTGTGTATATCGCGACGCGACTCATGTTTGACATCTTAGCCGTCTACGTGCTTAGCTTTTCCCCGGTGGCCCCGGCTCGACGTTCGGGGACG
>NZ_CAUVXO010000076.1:2797-3971 GCF_963555865.1 Protofrankia sp. Cr1 | reverse complement strand
CCGAGGCGTTCAACTCCCTCATGGACGACCTCGAGCGGAATGTTTTCGGACGGCTTCCGGATGCGACGTGGATCTACCCCGGGCACGGCAAGGACACGACCCTCGGTGTCGAGCGACCCCATTTCGCCGACTGGCGTGCCCGCGGCTGGTGAACCCGCCTCGGGCCAGGTTATCGGCGGCGAGTCGTGGCATCGGCGGTTCCCGTCCGCGGGATCTCGACGAGCAGGAGCGCCACATCGTCGTCCAGATGCGCTCCGGCCCAGCGGTGGAGATAGCGTGCCAGCTCGGCCAATGCCGTGTCGAGGTTCGCGGATCCGAGTGCGTCGCGGGCGGCGTCCAGGAACGGGAAAAACTCGCCGGTGACCGGGTGTCGCGCTTCTGCCAGCCCGTCGGTGTACAGGAGTAGCCGGTCGCCTGGCAGCAGCCTGACCGCGCGGCGTCCAGCGGCTCCAGCGGCGAGACCGAGAGGCGGCGCTCGGAGCGGGACGGTGAGCAGATGTGCAGTGTCGGAGTGCAGAACGACAGGGTCGGGGTGCAGAACGACAGGGTCGGGGTGTCCCGCGTTGGCCAGTGTCAGCTGGCCGTCGTGGATCTGCGCGACGATGGCGGTGACGAAGTCGTCGAGACCACCGACCTCGGCGACTTCTGCGTCGAGATCGGCTATGACGGCGCTGAGATCCTTCGTACGACGAGCAACGGTCCGGAAGCAGCCAAGCACCCGGCTGGCGATCCAGACGGCTCCCAGGCCTTTTCCACGGACGTCACCGACGAGAATGCGGACGCCCCATGGGCTGTCGAGAATGTCGTACAGGTCGCCGCCGACCGCAGCTTCCGCGGTGGCGCTCTCGTAGCGGACAGCGAGCCGCAGGCCATCCAACGTGGGCGGGACCGATGAGAGAATCGTCTGCTGCGCCGCCTGTGCCACCTGCGTGACATTGTGCAGCTTCGTTTCGCGCCGGGTGTGGTAACGGCTCACCATGACGGCGATGACGGCGCCCGCTGTTATACCGGCCAGGCGGACCAGTTGGGCTAACGGTCCACCGTGGCGGGGCTGGTAGAGGCCGTCGTGAATCCCCAGCAGAGCACCGGTCACCACCGCGGCGACCCCATAGACCGCGGTCAGACGAGGGCCCGTCAGCGTGGCGGAGAGCATCGGGCACAGGACCGCCAGCTC
>NZ_CAUVXO010000076.1:0-2412 GCF_963555865.1 Protofrankia sp. Cr1 | reverse complement strand
AAGGATCGTCCACTCTCGGTCGGCCAACTCCACACCGACGACCACGACGAGCACCATGAGCGGGGCGAGAAGAGGCAGCCATCTCACTGTGCGCGCCTGCGGCTCACGCTCGTTGGCCCGTTGGTCCGGCCGCATGGGTCGCTCGACCAGCCGCGCGGCTGATGGTCGTAGCTGCACCGCCGTCACCACCTCGGGCTGACCACAGCCTTGCGTACCCGGACTGTGCACGCCCAATCACCGGGCCGGCCGGGTAGCCGCGGGTCGACGGTCAGGTCCCGGGCGACAGGCCTATCCCGTCCGGTCGTCCTGACAGCGCTTGTAGCCCTCCGGCGTGTAGCACGGCTGGTTCCCGTGGGTATCTATCGCGTCCTGGCCGTTACCCCTCATCAGATAGTGCAGACCGGGGCCCGCGCTGTGAACGAAACGTCCGGTGACGGACCTGAAGCCCGCTGGAGCGACGATGGCCGTTGAGGAACGTCGGGACGACGGAAGTGTTCTGTCGGGGGTTTCGAGGCGGGTATGGGAATCCGCTGAGGCGTTCTCTTACGAAGTTGCCGTCGAGACCGTTGGACGGCTGATCTCCTGGTACAGCGAGAAACCGGTTCCCTGCTCCCGCTCCTACCGGACCCCCTGTTTCCAGCCGCCACCGTGGCTATCCGTGGCGTCCGAACGGGGTAACTCCGGGCGGAAGGGTGCCCCGTGAGAAGTCCGAGACCGCGGGGAGGTTCAACCGGGGCTGTTGTCCGGGTTTCCATGTGGTGCGGCCCGCAGCCCGTCGCGCAGGATCGCCAGGACGCGCCGTGGGTCCGCGCCCTTGTTGGCGGGGTGGCGCAGGGCGAGTAGTACGCCGCCCACGACGGTCATGAGGTCGGTGATGCCGATGTCGCCGCGTACCGAGCCGTCGTCCTGGGCGCGGGCGAGAATGTGGCCGATCTCGCGCTGAAAGTCGGCGGCGGTCGCGGCGACCGTTGTCCGAACCTCGACGCCGGCGCCGGCCAGGGCGTCGACGAGGTCAGCTTTCGCTGTGCCGTCGGCGACGATTCGATCGATGATCGCGAAAAGGGCTGCTCCCGGGTCGTCGGCGCGGCCCAGGGCTCGGGCCTCGTCGAGAAGGCACCGGAGGCGCTCGTGGACGATGGCCTCGAAGAGCGCCTCTTTAGTGGGGAAGTGACGGTAAAGGGTGCCCGGACCCACCCCGGCCCGGCGCGCGATCTCGTCCAACGAGACGGACGATCCCTCGGCGGCGAATGCCTCCCTCGCCACCTGCAGGAGTCGGTCCCGGTTGCGGCGGGCGTCGGCGCGCAGGGGCCGGTTCTCCGTCTCCATGTGGGCTGCCTCCTCACGTCGACGCTAACCGGGGCGCCGTCTCCGTTTATGATAGCGTAACCGGGGCGCCGTCTCCGTTTGTAGTCCGTTTGTAGTCCGTGGCCCCGTGCGGAGGGAGCCGTGGCGGCGTCGGCGAACTCCCGGGCGAGCGAGAGGTTGCTTCGGGCCACGGAGGCCATTCCCCTGACTTCCTCGGTGAAGGAGATTTGATGATCGTGCCCAGCCAGGCAACAAAGGCGCGGGCGGCTTTCCTCGCGCTGGACTTCGCGACATACATCGTCGAGAACTTCAGCCACGACGGCGCCGTCGTGGAACGGGCGTCGGACGCAATGGCGTCGGCCCGAGCAGCGGGGCTGCCCGTGTTCCATGTCGTCCACGAGGCGATGCGCGATCAGATCCACCCGTTGCTGGCGCCAGTTGGGTACGAGTCCGTGTTGGCCAAGACCACCATGGGAGCGTTCGCCACCACCAACCTGCACGAGCGGTTGCAGGCATCCGGCGTCGGCCGGGTCGTCATCGCCGGGGTGGCGACGTCGGGGACGGTGCTGTCCACCGCCCGGTGGGCGTACGACATCGGCTACGAGGTCGCCCTCTGCGCCGACGCCTGTGACGACCCCGACCCGCAGGTGCATTCCGCGCTGCTCGACGAGTCCGTCTTCCCGAACAGTTGGATCGGGCTCTGGCGCATTGCCCGCGTGGTGAAGTCGACCGAGATCGGCGATCTTCGATCGTGACCGCGCAATCTCAACCCTCGACTCCTCTGAATCCTTCTCCAAGCGATCTGGGGGGTGACCCAGATACGCGTCAAAGAGGTAATGGGTTGATCTTGAATCCCCGAGCGGCACTGGGCCGTCACCCGTTCGGCCCGGCGTCGTTGGTGATGTTGTCGTCTTGGGCCGGGGTGGGTTGTGACCTCGATCGAGCGGACCGCGTACTCGCGGTCCAAGCGGATGATCACCACGCATGAGCTGCATCTGTTCTTCTCGCCTACTCGCGATGAGCTGGAGTGGGCGGCCGAGGCCACGGACGGGGATGAGTATCTGCTGGCCCTGCTGCTGAAGTCGTACCGCGGAGATGACCGCCTCA
>NZ_CAUVXO010000075.1:17049-17561 GCF_963555865.1 Protofrankia sp. Cr1 | reverse complement strand
GCCCGCGGTCTGCTCCGTGCCTGCCGGATCGGCGGCGTGGGGCGTGTCGGCGTCCGTACTCATCGAAAGGGAGTTTAGAGCGCCCGGAGCCTCGCACCGGGCGAAACTACAGCCGCGATCACGCTGGCGGGGTGGCAGGTGCGGCGCAACCTTTCGGCCCGTGCCACGATCGTGAGTGTGTTGCTCGCTGTCGAGATAATCGTTGTCGCCGCCATCGTCTTCGCCGTCGCAGCCCTCTCGGTCGGAAGGTTCGACCGGTTGTCGCCGGCACCGCCGGATGCGGCTGACAACGGTCTGCCATCACCGACCGTGTCTGCGACTGACGTCAGCGGTGTCCGGTTTGACATGGCGTTTCGCGGGTACCGGATGGCCGAGGTGGACGCGGTACTCGCACGGCTCGCGGACGAGCTCGCCTGGCGGGACGCTGAACTGGCGCGGCGGGACGAGGAGATGGTCAGGCTTGCCACCTTCGCCCATTTCGATCATCAGTCGCCGGGTCACCAGTCGTCGGG
>NZ_CAUVXO010000075.1:14900-16431 GCF_963555865.1 Protofrankia sp. Cr1 | reverse complement strand
CCCGACAGCCCTACCGGTCCCCCCACCGGAGTAACCGGCAGCCGGGACAGGGCTTTCGGAAGATGCCGGACGTTCGTTGGGAACGATGTGAATCTGGTGTTGTGCCAGCAGCATCAGATTCACATCGTTAAGGGCGCTTGGCAGATAGGGGCGTGCATCGCGAAGCGATGGCCGGGTAGCGATGAGGCGAGGTGCGTGCGCCGGACCCGCGACGCCGCGTACCTGTCGCGGGTCGCTCCAAGCCGGCGGACCACTATAGGGGATCTTCATGTTGAGCGTCAGCCTGTCCCGGAAGCACCACCGCCCGCCAGCTCCCGCGGTGAACCGGCGCAAGCCCGGCATGCTTGTCGCGGCTGTCGAGGTGGACGCCGGACCGGACGCCGTGTTCGCGGCACTGACCGACTGGGAGCGTCAGGGGGAGTGGCTGCTGGCGACGACGGTGGTCCGTTGCCGTCAGGGTGGGATCGGGGTCGGCGGCTGCATCGTCGCCCGCACGGGGATCGGCCCGTTGGCGATCGTCGACACGATGGAGATCGTCGAGTGGGAGCCGCCGTACCGCTGCCTGGTCCGCCATACCGGCCGGGTGGTGCGTGGGAGCGGAGCCTTCGTGGTTGTGCCCCTGCCCGCAGGGCGGTCGAGGCTCGTCTGGTCCGAGGAGCTGGACCTGCCGCTGGGGTGGTTCGGTCGCGCCGTGTTCGAGCTGCTGCGGCCGCTGCTCGCGGGTGTGTGGCGGGTCTCGTTGCACCGCTTCGCCCGGAACGTGACGTCCAGCTGACGTCCAGCTGATGTCCAGCTGACGTCACCTGGACGGCTGGTACGCGCCGCCGCCGGACCGCCGTGACATACCGATCATGATCCTTGGCCTGAATTGTTTCCGTGTTGGCCGTTCGGAGGCTTATTTGGCGGTTCACGATCCCGTCTGGCTGTGTCTGTTGTGGCGCTGCGGGGTGACGTGTTTCGGTTCCCGGCCTGTTCTCCGGGATAATCGCCGGTGGTAGCAGGTCCGACGGCAGGAAGAGGTGCACCGATGGCGGCCATGAAGCCGCGGACGGGTGACGGTCCGCTCGAGGTCACCAAGGAGGGGCGCAGCATCATCATGCGCGTTCCGCTCGAAGGGGGTGGCCGTCTCGTGGTGGAACTGTTGCCTGACGAGGCGAAGGACCTTGGGGACGCGCTGAAGTCGGCTGCCGGCTAGGGCGTGTTCGACGTTCCGGTGGATACCGAGTGGGCCGCCCTCCGCCCTCCGCCCACCGACCGTGAGGCTGTGGGCCGGTACGCCGCCGGAGGTCGGTGTGCCGGCACGGGTTCTGCTCACGTCGTCTACTGCTGGGGCGGAACCACCGTCCGAGGCGCTCAACACCGACGCCGAGGGCCGTCTGGTGCCCGCTGAGGGGCTTGCCTACGCGGCCACCGTCGCGCCGGCCGGCCTGTTCTCCTGTTCCGACGACACAGCGGGTCCCAGAGGCCTTCTGCGCGTGGCCCAGGCCGCCGGTGAAGGACTTGGCGGCAGCCCTGCTAGGCGCGGGGAGTA
>NZ_CAUVXO010000075.1:13078-14638 GCF_963555865.1 Protofrankia sp. Cr1 | reverse complement strand
GTAGACGAGCGCTCACCCGACCGGTGACGACTTCGCGACAACCGCGACGATCAGGCCGTCACCGGCGGTCAGGAGCATCGGCGTCAGCCGGATGTCGTCCCGCACGGCGGTCGCGAGCTCCCGGGCCGCGACGGCCTCGGGATCGCGAGCTGCCAGGTCCGCGACCCGCCCACCGGCGAGCATGCCGGCGAACACCACGATCCCGCCCGGCCGCAGAAGGCGGAGGGCCTGGTTGAGGTAATCGGTGGCCTCACGTCTGTCCGCATCGCAGAAGACCAGGTCATAAGCACCGTCGGTGAGGCGGGGCAGGACGTCGAGGGCCCGGCCCGTTATCAGCCGGCTGCGGTTGGATGCCATTCCCGCGTCGGCATACGTGCGGCGCGCGAGCCGGAGATGTTCGGCCTCGACGTCAATGGTGGTGAGCGTTCCGTCCGGCCGCATACCGCGCAGGAGCCAGGTACCGGACACCCCCGTACCTGTTCCGATTTCGACGACGGTGCGGGCGGCGACACAGGCGGCGAGAAAACGAAGGATGGACCCGGCGCCCGGGCTGACGGGCACGATCCCGACCTCCTCGGCGCGTGCCCGGGCAGCTCTCAGCGGAGGGTCTTCCAACAGGAAGCCCTCGGTGTATTCGGAGGCCGGATCGACGGCTCCGGTGGCTGTGTCGGGCATGACATAGGCAGCCTACGGGAACGCCCGCTGTGCATGGTGCGTTCGTCTGGTCAGCGCACCTCGTGTCGGGATGGATCGAGGGGAGATCAGCCGGTGTCCGCTGCGGGTTTTGCCGCGCCATGGCCGGCGCGTCGGGTACGTTCGTCGCGAACCGAGCGAGAGGCGACCGTGACCGGACAGGACGCGCGTCTGGCGACGTTCGCGCCCGGGCGGTCGGTTTCGCCACGTCCGGTGTCGGACGGCGACGCCGTACGTGACGAAACCGTCGCGGTCGACGTCGCCGGGACGGACCTGACCACGTGGGTACCACCCACGTGGGAAGAGGTCGTCCGAGATCACGGTAATCGGGTGTATCGGCTCGCTTACCGGCTTACGGGGAACGCACACGATGCCGAGGACCTCACCCAGGATGTCTTCGTGCGGGTGTTCCGGTCGCTGGCCGATTACACGCCCGGCACCTTTGAGGGCTGGCTGCACCGGATCACCACAAACCTCTTCCTGGACCGGATGCGCCGCCAGCAGAAGATTCGGTTCGACGCGCTGCCGGACGACCCGGAACGCCTTGCCGGCCGCGAAGCGAGTCCCGAGGCTGTATATGCGGAGTCGCATCTCGATGCCGACATCGAAGGTGCGCTGGCAGCGCTCCCGCCCGATTTCCGGGCTGCGGTCGTGCTGTGCGACATCGAACAGTTGTCCTATGAGGAGATCGCGCAGACTCTCGGCGTGAAACTCGGGACCGTCCGTAGTCGGATCTCCCGGGGCCGGGCCATGTTGCGCCAAACACTCGCCGATCGTGCGCCGCGTGCGTCGGTGCCGGCAGACGGGCCGGCCGTGTGCCCAGCATCGGGCACCGCGACGGACGACGCCGTTCCAGCTGACGCCGTT
>NZ_CAUVXO010000075.1:6140-12747 GCF_963555865.1 Protofrankia sp. Cr1 | reverse complement strand
CCAGCCGGTGGGGCCGTCCTGATCGAGGCGTCGACGCCGAAGCCGGTGGCCGGGCCGGTCGCGCCCGCGGCAGGCGCGCTCGCCCCGGTCGAGGACGGTACGACGCCGTCACGCCGATCGCACCGGATCACTCGGCGGACGCCGCCGACAGGCCTGCCGGCGGCGGCGAATGCTGGTGGTGGCACGTCGTCCGCACCGGAGGGGCAGGCGTGACCGGACATCTCGGCAAGCAGATCGCCCCGCTGGTTGACGGGCAGCTGGACCACGACGGTCGGGACCGTGCCCTGGCGCACGTCGCGTGCTGTTCGTCCTGTCAGTGGGAGGTCGCCGAGCTGCGCCACCTCAAGGCCCGGCTGGCGGGGCTCGGCGATCCGACCCTGCCGGGGGGAGTGGCGGATCGGCTGCTGCGAATGGCAGCTCCCGCCGACTCGGGCCCGGCCCGGACACGCCCGGTGTCCCTGGCCATCCGCGGGGTCATCCGGACGGCCGGGCGTGGTCTTTTCATCGGCGTCATCGGCGTCATCAGTTCGGTGGACCAGCCGGTCGTCCCGAGCCCTGCGCGGAGCGCCGATCCGCCGCAGTCGGCAATGCCGACCGGGGCGACGGCCGGGCGGGTGGCGTCGTCAACCAGGCCGGTTGATCTTGTCGGTGCTACCGGCCCGACGGGGCGCCGCCGGCCGGGCTCGAAGAGGCGCCTTGATTCGAGTCGGCCGGCCGCCGCGCGGCCCGCAGGCACCGCGTCCGGTGGTCGCCGGCCGGCGACCAGTTCGGCCAGCGGCTGGCGGGGACGCCAGAGCCGGACCAGACGTACCTTGGTCAGCTCCGTGGCGGTGATGCTTTTCGCTGTCGCGGGCGCTGCGCTCGGAGAGATACGTGCGCCTGGCACTGTTGCGCAACCGCCGCGTCCCGTCGCGGTCCCGGCGGCTCAGCCCAACGTCGTCTCCAGGACGGGTATCGCCGGGATGAGCATCTCCAGGACGGGCATCGCCGGGACGGCCGTCCCCGGGACCAATCTGTCCGGTACCAATGCCGCCGGAATCAGTGCCGCTGAGGTCGATGTCGCTGAAGCCGGGGCTGGCCACCTGCCGTCGGTGATGGCCGCGGTGTTGCTGCCCGATGGCTCGCGGCGCTAGGGCGTCCCGGTCGGGTTACCGCCGGCTGCCGCCGGGAGGTCGTACGGTAATAGCTGCGTGATCGCAGTAGGGGCTGGCTGAGCGGCCCGACGTTTCCCCGATACGAGCATAAGAGCGCCCGGCGATGTTGGCGGATGTTTCGTGCCTGTGGGTACATCCGCGTGTTCCCTGCTACTGGTGGCGGAGGCGGATGGCCGTGAGCGGTGACGGCGAGGACGGCATCGCACCGCGGGGTGAACCGGCGGATGACAGAGGTCCGGGTGACCCGCCGACAAACCCATGGTGGGCCCGCCCGGCTCCGGCACCCGGTGCCTGGGGGTCGGCGGCGAACCTGCCGGCCGATCTTTTTGTGCCCGTTGCACATCATGGCGGGCCGCCCACCGTCGACGGCGCCGCTGACGCAGCTGTTGCTGACGCAGCCGTTGCTGAATCGCGTGCCCCCGGGTGGGGGGCGCCCGACCAGGTCGCACCCCGACCGGGTCGGCTGGTTCTCGTGGCGGCGATGCTGCTCGCCGGCCTGGTCGGCGGTGGCGCCGGCGGTGTGATCGGTGGTGTGATCGGCGCTCACTCCGCGCGGACCGACGAGCCACTCGTACCGACCGCGGCCGGGTCGCCATCCGGGTCGCCATCCGGGTCGTCGCCCGTGGCGGGCGTCGACGCTGCGGCCCCGGTCGAACGGGCCGCGCCGGTCTCCGTCATTGCCGCACGTGCCCTGCCGTCGGTTGTCACGATCAATGTGACCAGTCCGATCCTGTCCGCCACCGGCTCCGGTGTGATCATCAGATCGGACGGCTACATCCTGACGAACAACCACGTCATCGCAGGCGTTGCCGCCGGGGCGCGCGTGTCTGTGACCTTGTACAAGGAGCTGCGGCAGATCTCGGCTGAGATCATCGGACGTGATCCCAAGACGGACCTTGCCGTAATCCGGATTCAGACTGCGAACCCGCTACCAGCCGCGACGTTGGGACGTTCCGGCTCGCTCGTGGTGGGTGCACCTCTGGTGGCCATCGGTGCACCGTTGGGCCTGTCCGGAACAGTGACCACAGGTATTGTCAGCGCGCTCGACCGTAACCCGACGGTGCCGGTGGAGTCCGGCGGGGAGTCGGTCCTCATCGGTGCGATCCAGACCGACGCGGCCATCAATCCCGGCAACTCGGGCGGTGCGCTGGTGGACGGACGCGGTCAGGTTGTCGGCATCAACACCGCGATCGCGGCTGTGCCTGGGTCCCGCGCCGACCGCGGCGCGTCCGGGAACATCGGAGTCGGTTTCGCCATCCCGATCGACTACGCGAGGTCAGTGGCTGGTGAGATCATCAGTACCGGTCGTGCCACGCATCCCGATGTCGGCGTGTCCACTGGGACGATCACGCCGGATGATGCGGCGGCGGTCGGAACGTCGTCCGGCGCACTGATCCGCGCGGTGGAGTCGGGCGGGCCCGCGGACGCGGTCGGCCTGCGTCCGGGCGACATTATCATCAAGGTCGACGGGACGGTCATCGGGAATACCAATGACCTGATTGCGGCAACCCGCGGCCATCGGATCGGTGACCGGATCATGCTTAGTTTCGAGCGTGATCACACTGTCCATGATGTCGCGCTGACCCTTCAGGAGCAGCGCGGTTAGGAACGCCGGGCAACCGGGCAACCGGGCAACCGGGTCGGTGGGCCCGAGCGGACGGGCAACCGGGTCGGAGGTGTTCCGTTGATCGCAATGGCGAGGTAGTCTGGGGCCGTGTTCAACGGTGTGGGCTGGGGCGAGGTCGCTGTCCTTCTACTGATCGGCCTATTCGTGTTCGGTCCGGAACGGTTGCCGAACGCGGCCCGTGACGCCGGTCGGATGCTGCGTCAGTTCCGGCAGATGGCTGCCGGCATGCGCGAGGAGCTGCGCTCCGAGCTCGGTCCAGAGATTGCCGATCTCGACCTGAGTACCCTGCATCCCACGACGTTCGTGCGCAAGCATCTGTTCGAGGACGAAGACCCGTTGCTTCCGTCGTACCTTTCCAAGCGGACGTCGCTCGACAAGATGCTCTTCGATGACGACCCGGAGACGCCGTCCGGGCTCACCGAGCCGGTTCGGCCCCGGCTCTCCTACGACGATGCGCCGGCTGTGGCCAAGGCGCCGTCGTTGACGAAATCCCCTGCCCTGACAAAATCCCCCATTTTGACCAAGGCCACTTCGACCCCGGCCAAGGCTGCCCCGACAGACCGGGGTCAGGCGGCTGCCGTGGCGCCCGCAGCGAGGGGGGCGGTCAGCGCCGAGATGCTGTCGGCGGCGACGCCCTTCGACACCGACGCGACCTGATACCCGTCTGATACCCGCGCCACTTCTGTTCGAGCGATCCGTGGCCCGTGCCCAGGTCGGATGTGGCCTGGGCCGGGCCCCGGAGTAGCGCAGTAGCCTCAGCCGGTCCCGGACCCGGTCAGCCCGACCGGGTGTCGTCAGCCTCGGCGGGTCGGGGTGAGGCCGAGGGACCGGCCAGCCAATCCGCGTGAGCGGGATGACAGCCGTTCGGCCACTCCCCGCAGGATTTTCGAGGCTTCGCAGTCTGGATCCGCGGTCACCAGCGGGACGCCCGAGTCGCCGCCTTCGCGCAGCCGGACATCAATGGGTATCTGCGCCAACAGCGGGACGTCGTGTCCGAGCACGCGGGTCAGCCGCTCGGCCACGGCCGCGCCGCCACCTGAGCCGAAGACGTCCACGCGTCCGTCGCAGTGCGGGCAGGGCAGCCAGGCCATGTTCTCCACGACGCCGACGACGTTCTGTCGAGTCTGGACGGCGACTGTGCCGGCCCGCTCGGCAACCTCGGTGGCGGCAAGCTGAGGGGTGGTCACGATGAGAAGCTCGGATGACGGCACAAGTTGCGCCAACGAGATCGCGATGTCGCCGGTGCCCGGTGGCAGGTCGAGCAGCAGGATGTCGAGGTCCCCCCAGAACACATCCGAGAGGAACTGTTCCAGTGCCCGGTGGAGCATCGGCCCTCGCCACGTGACCGGCTGGTTGCCACGAGTGAACATGCCGGTGGAGATGACCTTCACGCCATGCGCCTGTGGAGGCATGATCATTTTTTCGACCTGGGTGGGCAGGCGGTCGACTCCGAGCATCCGGGGGATCGAGTGCCCGTAGATGTCGGCATCCAGCACACCGACCGCGAGGCCGGACCGGGCCATCGAGGCGGCCAGGTTGACGGTCACCGACGACTTGCCGACGCCGCCCTTTCCGCTGGCTACGCCGTACACCCTGGTCAGTGAGCCGGGCTGCGCGAACGGGATCGCCCGGGTTCCCGTCCCGCCGCGCAGCTTCGTGTGCAGGGCGGCGCGCTGCTCGGCGCTCATGACCTCGAGGCGGACCTGCACGGCCCGCACACCCGGTACTGCGGTGACAGCGCGCTGGACTCGACTGGTGATCTCGTCGCGCATCGGGCAGCCGGAGACGGTCAGTAGCACTACGATGTCCACGGTGTCATCGGTGATGCGGACCGAGTCGACCATGTCCAGTTCGGTGATGGGACGCCCGATCTCAGGGTCGAGCACCGTTGCGAGAGCTGCCTGGATCGCGTCCGCGCTAGGCCGGGAAGCAGACAAGAGAAAACCTCGACCAGTCGGTGTGGTGCGTGGGGCTCGCGCCGTCACGCCTGCATCCCCACCATAGCCGCCAGCCCGGCTCGAACGCGTCCGGCGAAGCCGGAACCTTATCCCCCCCGGCAAGGCCCGGCGGTTGACCCACGGCCGCCCGGCGGCGCACCGTCGCGATCTGGCAACCTGCCCGTCAACCCACGGTCGCCCAGCAGTTCTCGACTGGGGCTGTCTTCATCGGAATGTCGATCGTCTGACATCATCAGCGAGCTCGCTCGCGGACCGCAACGGGCGACGTAATCTGATCCACGTGACGGTCGACGAGCAGACAGCGGAGCAGGAATCGCTGATGGACCCGCGATCACTGTGGGCATGGCGTCAGTTCCTGCGGGCTCACTCGTATGTCATCCGGCAGCTGGAAACCGACCTCGAAGCCGAACACCACCTGCCGCTGGCGTCCTTTGATGTGCTGGTCCAGCTGGCCGAGGCGCCGGACGGCGCCCTGCGCATGAACGAGCTGGCGGAGGCGGTCCTGCTGTCCCGCAGCGGCCTGACCCGCTTGGTCGACCGGCTGGAACGTGACGGTCTGGTCGCGCGACGGTCGTGTCCGTCCGACGCCCGGGGAACGCTTGCGACGCTGACCCCCGAAGGCCGCAAGCGGCTGCGGGCGGCCTCCCGGACCCATCTCGCCGGGGTGTCGAAGCATGTCACCAGTCACTTCAGCCCGGACGAACTTGACGTGCTCGCCAACCTGCTGGGCCGGCTCGATCCCCACGTGTCCACGCCGCCGCCCGGCGGTGGCTGCGGTCAGGGCGTCTGAGGGCTCCAGGGCGTCTGCGGGCTCCAGGGCGTCTGCGGGTGCCAGGCCGGTGCCGGTGGGCCTGCCGCTGCCCGTGGTGGCTGGTGCCGTAGCGGCCCAGCTGGTCCGGTCAGCGGTTGGGCACCGTACGCCTCGGCGATGAGCGCCTCGTACGCGTGCCCGCTCGTCGTCTCCGCGCCGAGGCGCTGGGGTTTGCTCGGGCCGTGGAAGTCGCTCGCGCCGGTGACGATCAGTCCCAGGTCGGTGGCGAGCCGGCGAAGCCTGGCGCGCGCCTGCTGCGGGTGGTCGGGATGGTCCACCTCGAGGCCGCGAAGACCCGCCCGTGCCATGGCCGCGATCACATCCGGGCCGATGGTCGGACCGCGCGTGCTCGCGTACGGGTGGGCCAACACGCTGACACCGCCCGCGTCGCGAACCAGCCGGATCGCCTCCAGGGCGTCAGGCTCGTCCTTGCCCACCCAGTAGCGACCGCCGGCGCCGATCCAGGCGGGTGTGAACGCGGCCTGCAGGGAGCTCACGAGGCCGGCGTCGACCAGCGCCTCGGCCACATGCGGGCGTCCGATCACACCGTCAGCCTGGGCGGCCACCTGTTCCCAGCGCACGGGGTGGCCATCGGCGGCCAGCTTCTCCACCATCCGGCGGGCGCGGGTGACCCTGTCCTCGCGTAGCCGGGCCCGGACGGCCGCGAACACCGGTTCGGTCGCGTCGAACAGGTAGGCGAGCAGGTGCAGGCTCACCCAGCGGCCGTGCTCGACCCGGATTCCGCACGAGATCTCCGCACCTGGGAGCAGAGTGAGCCCGGTCGGCAGGATGCCGGCGGCCTCGGCCAGACCCGAGGTGGTGTCGTGGTCGGTCAGCGCGACGACGGTCAGGCCGGCAGCGGTCGCCAGGCGGACGACCTCGGTGGGGCTGCACAGTCCGTCCGACGCCGTCGAATGCGCATGAAGATCGATCAGTCCCGCCGTCGTCACCGGATACACGTCCGGAGTTGCTTTCTGTGGTTGAAGTCTTCGCGCACAGCACACCCCGCCTACTCCGCCGACCCGGTCGTGGCGTCGGACCCGTTTCTGGCCGGGCA
>NZ_CAUVXO010000075.1:3114-5781 GCF_963555865.1 Protofrankia sp. Cr1 | reverse complement strand
TCCTGCGTTTCTCCACACTTGTGGCTGCGACGGCCTTTCCGACGTGGGTGCCGGCCGGCTAACGTCCCGGTGTTGTGAGCAATCCTGGTGGATGTGCCTGGACACGGGCTGCGACCCGACGTGGCTTTCTCGCGGGCGGTGCCGTATTGCTGGCCGCGGCGGGCTGCTCCGATGGCGGGTCCCCCGGCCCTGGTGCCACCCCGCGCCCGACTCTGGCGCCCGCGACGCCGGTTCCCGGTGTTGGTGACGGCGTGTTCGCCCTCGGGGTCGCCAGCGGCGACCCGCTGCCGGACGGGGTGATCCTCTGGACCCGGCTGGTGGCGCAGCCCGCCGGCGGCGTGGCCCTGCCCGACCGCGACATCCCGGTTGACTGGCAGGTTGCCACCGATGACCGGTTCACCGACGTCGTGGCGGTGGGGACGCGCAGCGCCGTCCCGGGGTTGGCGCACTCCGTGCACGTCGACGTCCGCGGTCTGCAGCCGGCCAGGGTGTACTTCTACCGGTTCCGCGCCGGCACCGTGCTGAGCCCGGTCGGCCGGACCCGCACCGCACCGGCCGCCGGCGCCGCCGCGTCGGCGCTGAGCTTCGCGCTGGCCAGCTGTCAGGACTATCAGAACGGCTACTGGCCGGCGTACGGTGCGATCGCAGCCGATGATCTCGACCTTGTCGTCCACGTCGGCGACTACATCTACGAGTACGACCCGAAGAGCAGGTTCCCCGACCGCCGCCACACCACCCCGGCCACGCCCGGTCTCGACCAGCTGCGGACTCTCGACGACTACCGGGCGCGTTACGCCCAGTACAAGGCCGACCCGCAGCTGCAGGCCGCGCACGCGGCTGCGGCGTGGGTGGTCACCTGGGACGATCACGAAACCGAGAACAACTATGCCGGGCTGACCGACGAGTCGGCCGACACCGGTGCCAAGCATCAGGACCCGGCGACCTTCGCCCGGCAGCGGGCCGCGGCCTACCAGGCCTACTACGAGCACATGCCGATCCGTGTCAGCTACTCGCCCGGATCGCCGGACCTGCGCCTCTACCGCCGGTTCGCCTTCGGTGACCTGCTCACCCTCACCGTGATGGACACCCGCCAGTACCGGACGCCGCAGCCGGGACGCATCCCGAACGACATCGGCCCGGCCACCCTGGGAGCGAGCAACACGACCGGGACCATGGCCGGTGCCGAGCAGGAGAAGTGGCTGATCGACGGCTTGAGCGCGTCGCGTACCCGGTGGAACGTGATCGCTCAGCAGACGATGCTGGCCCAGCTGCACGCGCAGCTCACCCCGGGCAGTGGTGACGTGCTCGCGAACCTCGACCAGAACGACGGCTATGTGCCCTACCGGACCCGACTGCTGGCAGCCGTACGGGACACCCGGGTGACCAACCCGGTGGTGCTGGCCGGCGACATCCACAGCGCCTGGGTGAACGACCTGCGGGTCGACTTCGACCGGCCCGACACCCCGGTCGTGGGCACCGAGTTCGTCTCGACCTCCATCAGCTCGGGATTCTTCCTGCCCAGCGAGGAGCTCGTCCGGGCGAACAACCGGCTGCTCAACCCGCACGTGCGGTACTTCCGCGGTGACCGACGCGGGTACACCCGCATCCGGGTGTCACCAGCGCGGTGCACGGCCGACATGCGGATCGCCGAGACCATCGACCGCCGGGACGCGCCGGTCAGCACGGATGCCACCTGGGTGGTCGAAGCCGGGCGGCCCGGCGCCCAGCCCGCGTGAGGGCACGTCGCTATCCGGGGGAGGCGAGCAGGCGCAGCACACCGGGGCGCACGACGATCTCGACCGGGAGGTCCGCGATCGGGTCACCGTCGGCGTAGAGCTGGAACGGACGGTCGGCGTCGATGCGGATCCGGCTGGCCTGCGCCACCTCGACGTGCGGGGAGTCCACATGCCGGCCGGAGAACACCTTCGGGAAGGTCGAGAGAAACGTGATCTTTCCGCACCGCGACAGCAGCACGATGTCGAGCAGGCCGTCGTCGGGCTTTGCCGCGGGCGCGAGGCACATCCCGCCGCCGTAGTAGGCCGAGTTCGCCGCCGCCACCGTCCAGCCGATCATTTCGCGCGGCGCGCCGCCGTCGATCTCCACGGTGAACCGGACGGGTTTCCACGTGGCGGCCGCGCGCAGCGCCCCATAGGTGTAAACGTGCTGGCCGCGCACGAACCGGGCACGATTGGCGATCACCTGGACGTCCGAGTCGAAGCCGACACTGGCGATGCCGAGGTAGGCCCGGCCGTTGGCCTCGGCCAGGTCGATCCGCCGTTCGGTGCCGCTGGCCAGTGCGGTGGCGGCGATCACCGGTTGCCGGGCGGCGCCCATCCCGCGCAGGAAGTCGTTGCCGCGCCCGCCGGGCAGCACGGCCAGTAGCCCGCCGCGGTGCGCCACGGTCTCGGCGACCCGGCCGGCAAGACCGTCCCCGCCGAGCGCGACCGCGACCCGACCGTCGGCAACAGCCTCCTCGGCCAGCTCTGAGGCATGATCGATGTTTCTGGTCAGTTCGACCCGCACGTCGCCGGCCCAGCGTTTCAGGGCTGCACAGACGTCCGGCAGGGCGCGAGCGCCACGGCCACCGCCGGCGTGCGGGTTCACGATGAGCAGTAGCCGTCGACGGTCCACCTCGGCTGCGGGCGGAACGGTTGCCAGCGGCTCTGT
>NZ_CAUVXO010000075.1:0-2390 GCF_963555865.1 Protofrankia sp. Cr1 | reverse complement strand
GTCGGTGTCGTGGCTTGCGACGTCATGGCTGTCGGCCCTTCTCACGTCCGCGGCGGTGGCGGGAGCCGAGCTTACGAGACCCTCCAGCCACGCCGCTCACAGACGGGTGCTCTGCGCGCCGAACAGCAGGCACGAGGCAATCATCTGGGCATTACGCAGGTCCCGGACGACGAGGTGTTCCAGCAGCAGTGTCGCCGCATCCGCCGGCCAGAGCACCACCCACAGCCACACGCCACAGGCCTCACCCACAAACGCGGCCCGGTTGGGTGGGCACACGACCGGCCACAGCGCGGTCGGATGCCCGGCGGCCTCGATCTTCTCCTCGGGTCTGCCACCGATGCGCTCGGGATCTGTACCGGGCAGTCCGGCCAGCCGGGCCCCGAGGCCGATCCCTGGAGCCTCAGCGACGATGACGAGCTCTGCCGGCCCGCCGAGAGGGGACGGGCCACCCGCGGCGAACGCCGTCGCCAGCGGGCCGGTGCGGTCGTCGCCGGCCCACGAGACTCCGCTGGCGAACCAGTGCACCGGCATCGGCCAGGGGAC
The DNA here is from genome assembly GCF_963555865.1 of Protofrankia sp. Cr1. Classification (NCBI taxonomy): domain Bacteria; kingdom Bacillati; phylum Actinomycetota; class Actinomycetes; order Frankiales; family Frankiaceae; genus Protofrankia; species Protofrankia sp. Cr1. Next base: position 1,847 of record NZ_CAUVXO010000075.1, on the reverse strand, counting down.
CCAGACCGGCGCCGTGGCCGTGTGCGCGAGAAAAAGCAGCACCTGCTCCCGGGATGACTCCGCGACCCGGTAGGGGGTGACATCCCCGTGTTCGTCGCAGCGCCACTGGTTGCTCCACAAATCGGGTGGACGCACCGTTCGCAGGCATCGGGGACACGCAGACGGGCTCGTCACCGGGTGACTCCCCGGCGATGCGCACCACTCCCTGACAGTTTCACCGGTTCGATGACTTCCCTTTGCTCACGTTCATCAAACCTGTTCCGGGTAAACCGCACGAACAGTAGCAAGGCGGGTATCGGAGAGTTTTCTCCCGGCAGCTGCCGGCCCATCCTGGCGGCTGCCATTCGGGAGCGTCGCGCGTGGCGTCACCCGTGTCCGGGTGTTGTGCACGAAGGTGGAGGAGTGGCATCCATGAGCACGGTCGAGCCGTTCTGGGTCGCGGGTCGGCCGGTAACGGGTTCAGCGACTTTCCCGGTGCGGCACCCCTGGGACGATCGCCTGATCGCCATGGTCGCGCAGCCGGACCCGGCGCAGGTGGACGCGGCGGTGGCGGCGGCCGCAGCGGCCGCGGACGCCATGGCGGCCATGCCGGCCCACGGCCGGGCCACCGCGCTCGCCCACGTCGCGGGCCGCATCGCCGAACGCGGCGAGGAGCTTGCCGCCCTCATCACCGCCGAGAGCGGCAAACCGCTGACCTGGGCCCGGGTTGAGGTCGCCCGGGCGATCTCGACGTTCCGATGGGGCGCGGAGGAAGCCCGGCGCTGGTCGGGAGCGCTGCAGCGGCTCGACACCGACCCGGCGGGGGCGGGACGCGTCGCGGTGGTCAGGCGTTTTCCCCGCGGCCCGGTGTTGGCGATCACGCCGTTCAACTTCCCGTTGAACCTGGTCGCGCACAAGGTCGCACCCGCGTTGGCGGTCGGCGCGCCCATCATCATCAAGCCCGCGCCGAAGACGCCGCTGTCCTGCCTGCTGCTCGCTGAACTGCTCGCCGAGACCGACCTGCCCGACGGCGCGTGGTCGGTGCTCACCGTGCCGAACGATGCCATGGCCGAGCTGGTTGCGGACCCGCGGCTACCGGTCGTGTCCTTCACCGGTTCGGCCCCGGTGGGCTGGTCGATCAGGGATGCGGTGCCGCGCAAGCACGTCGTCCTCGAACTCGGTGGCAACGCGGCGGTGCTGGTGGCCGCGGACTGGTCCGCCGCGGCGGACCTGCGCTGGGCGGCGGGCCGGATCGCGACGTTCTCGAACTACCAGGCAGGCCAGTCCTGCATCGCCGTGCAGCGGGTCTACGCGCAGCGCGACCTGTACGAGGAGCTGCTGGCCGAGGTGACGGCCGCGGTCTCCCGCCTGTGCACCGGCGACCCGGCCGACGAGGCGACCGAGGTGGGGCCGCTGATCGACCTGGCCGCGGCAGAACGGGTCGAGCTGTGGATCAGTGAGGCGGTGGCGGCGGGCGCGACGGTGGTGCTCGGCGGCAAGCGGGACGGCACGACGATGGCGCCGACCGTGCTGCGTGGCGTTCCCCCCGACGCCCGCCTGGCCCGGGAGGAGGTGTTCGGGCCGGTGCTCGTGATCGAACCGGTCGACAGTCTGGACGAAGGCCTGGCCCGGATCAACGACAGCCCGTACGGCCTGCAGGCGGGGGTCTTCACCCGGGATGTACAGGTGGCGTTCCGGGCGCACCGGGAGCTGGAGGTCGGCGGTGTGATCATCGGGGATGTTCCCGCCTACCGGGCCGACCAGATGCCCTACGGCGGCGTCAAGGGGTCGGGGATGGGCCGGGAGGGTGTGCGGGCGGCCATGGAGGACCTCACCGTCGAGCGGGTCATGGTCCTGACCGGCGTCGA
>NZ_CAUVXO010000074.1:16116-16717 GCF_963555865.1 Protofrankia sp. Cr1 | reverse complement strand
CGCGACCCCATGAACCTGGATCCGCACCCGCAGCACACCACGCCCACCGACGACCAGATGGCCCATACCCGGATAGCCGATCATGACACCGGCGATGCATTTCCGGGCGTCGGGTCCCGCGAAGTAGGCGCGGGCACCGCCAAAGGCGCCGGTGTGCTCGTCGGCGTCGAGGAGCAGAGCCACCCCGCCCCGACGTTCATGCATCCCGGGAGCCAGGCGTGCCAGCAGATGGCAGAAGATAGCCACGCCCGCCTTGGAGTCCGCCGCCCCCCGCCCCCACAGCCAGCCATCTTTGATCACGGCGCCGGTCGGCGGATACGTCCACGCCTGTTCGTCACCGAACGGAGCGGTATCGACACAGGCGTCCAGCACCAGCCACGGCCCCTCCGTTCCTCCCGGAAGTTCGCAGACCAGCCCGACAGCAGCCGTCCCCGGATCGAACAGCTGACGGATCCCCAGACCGCGACCGACCATCCACCCCCTCAGGTGCTCGAGCACCGGCTTGTACGGGTCGATCCCACCTCGGCTCGGTATCTGGACGAGCTCGGCGGTCAGCGCAGTCACCGACCCCTGGTCGGCCCGCGCCGCCGCGAGCAGACCA
>NZ_CAUVXO010000074.1:13878-15767 GCF_963555865.1 Protofrankia sp. Cr1 | reverse complement strand
CGTATCTCCTCCACCCGCACCTCCTCACCGTTACGACCGTAGGACCCTCAGCGCCTCGACCTCGTCCGGCGTCTCGACCCTGCGCCCCGCCGCGTAGCACTGTCGCCCATGGTCGATCAGCCGTGCTGCCGCCGCCGCCCCCAGGACCACCCCGGAATCGAACGCCTCAGCCGAGGTCAATGACGGAATCGGTACGACCGCAGCCTTCTCCGACACGCATAGAAATCTTTCCGGATTCACCACATGATCGTCAACGACGGCAATGTGTAAAGTCTTGTAGCCGCCCGTCCGATCGTTCGGATCTCGTATCATCAGCAGCCGCAGCAAATGATCCTTGAGGACATGGCGGTGCGGCGGGCCGAACAGAACTCGATAATGTGCCAGTCCCGGGCGTGCGATCAAAACAGATTCAATGGCGGCCAGATAGTCATCGTCCCGTGACCGCGAACCGGTCACCAGCAGCACATCCTCCGCGCCCTGCACAACCTCCAGCATCGCCGCCTGAAGATCACGATGGCCCGCCAGGAGAACCACCTCGCCGGTCGCGACAACGAGCATCTCATCCTGCTGCGCGAACAGAACCTCCGGGGGCTCCCGGTAGAAATCACACAGAAGTTTCCGGTAACGCAGGCTCGTCACATGCTTACCAAGCTCCCAACCGCTGAGCATGCTCGCCGTCACGCCAGCGGACCCCGACGGGGACGCCACGTCCAACGCGGCGACCACCGCTTCCTGCGTGAGATTAAGCGCAGCCCTGACCCGCCGCAACGGCGAGACCGGCCCACCCCGACGCCTTGGCATACGCGCTCCCTTCCACCTCGGCAGGCCGAGCTGGCTGTGGCACTGGGCGGCAGGGCTGGGCACGGCCGGCCCACCCTCCCGGTCATAGGAGGTCAGCTGCCGGTCTGCGTCTTCCACGCGGACCGGCTGATGGCGTACACATCTTGATCTTTACCGTGCAGGAACTCGGCGCGCTGATAGGTCTCGCCGATCTTCTCGGCTACCCGGATTGGCGGCGGGGTGCTTCACCTGAGCGTCATCCTCTTCACTCGGCACCAATCCCTCCTCTGCACAGTAACTACATTTCGTACATACGTTCGACCTCGGGACGCACCGGTCCAGCTGGCCTACCCGCCGGGCAATCTTCCCCCGCCCCATCACACGGTCTCCCACCGACCGGCCCAGAAGCTGCCACAGGCCGCACGGGCCGGCAAGCCTCGGCCTTCGGCCGACCCTAAAGGGCAGGGGCCTGCCGGCCCGTGTGACCCGCGGCAGGACATGACGTGCCGGACGGCGGGAGACCAAGCACGAGTTCATGTGCGCCGGTGGAAAACCAGCCGTCCCGCGGGGCCGATTGAACCGCCGTCCCAATGCCCGACGCGGTTTCCGACCTGACCGAAATGGCCTTCAAACACGAGGAGAACGATGGTGCAGCAGCGATCGGCCTCGTCCGGCACCACAGACGCGGTCGTGTCCGCGGTCTGGCAGCCCGGTTCCACCCCGCCGATCCTCGACCTACGCCGGGCCGACTCAACCCTGGCTTTCTACGTCCACGTCGCGGATATGGAGAACAGCCTGCTCGTCGATCCTGTGGGATATCCATGCAGCCCTCGCCGACGACGAGCTGCACCGAGAGCCCGAGTTGACGGAGCAGAGAGGTCACCGCGTCGCGTACGGCGGCTCGCAGGCGGACAGCCTCGCCGAAAGAGGCGAGCCAGAAGTACTCCACCCGTAGGAATTCGCGTGCGCGGATGGGGCCATCGAGCCGCTCCGGGTCCTCATTGCGCCACGTCCAGCCGCCCATTCCGGACCGTAGACGTATTGACCTGGGGCGAACGGATGGATCCACGATCGGTCGATCGCCTCCTGAACGACATCGCCTCGAGCCC
>NZ_CAUVXO010000074.1:7166-13695 GCF_963555865.1 Protofrankia sp. Cr1 | reverse complement strand
GACGCGACTGGTGGTCTCGGTGTCCGAGGGCTGCACCAGCACGGCGAGCTCGCTCAGGAGCAGCTCGGGATCCTCCACCATTCCCAGAAGGTGGAACTGTTCTTGCAGCCCGGCGGCCACGACCGTCTGGGCGATCTCGTCCCGCAATGGCCCACCACCTGCGAGCACGTAATGGCGGTTGCGCTCATGGCCGCCCGCCTGACGGTGGTAGGTGACTGTCTGGTGACCCGCGTGCGCTGATCGCGCTGTTGCGCGCCAGGCACCCGCGAAGCGCCTTGCCTGAGAATCGGATTCCACGAGACGCATGCGCTCCCCGGCCGGAATACGTTCGCCGCGTGTCCCCGACCGCGCCCCGAATACCTGTGATCGTCGGCGCCGCGGACCTGCGCGGCGACGGTAGCGAGCCCTGCGAGCTCATCGCGCAGGCTGCCCACAATGCAGTCCCCGCCGCACTGTTGAGCGCGCTGGACGCGATCTTCATCGTCGGTGTCCTGTCGTGGAGCTATGACGACCTGCCCGCCGAGGTCGCGCGGCTCGTCGGTGCGGCGCCTGCGCCACACCCTGCACAGCGAGGTCGGCGGCAACCAGCCGCTCGCCCTCATCGAGACCGCGGCACGCCTCATCGCCGTGGGACAGATCGACGCCGCGCTCGTCGGCGGTGCCGAAGCAGCCGCGTCCCTGGCGCGGGCCAGCACGTCCGGCAACCCGCCCGCGTGGTCCGACCGACCAGGCGGACCCGTACGGCTACCCAGCTCCGTCCGCGGCACCGAGGAGATGCTCCGCTACGGCATCGACAGACCGCTGCGTAACTACCCGCTCTTCGAGAACGCTCTACGTGCCGAACTCGGGCAGAGCTTCGAGGAGGCCCAGCGTTGGTCGGGGGAGATCCTCGCCGCGATGAGCGAGGTCGCTGTCGGCAATCCCGCGGCCTGGAAGCCACGTCACCTCACCCCTCGGGAGGTCTACGAGGCCACCGACGGCAACCGGATGACCTGTTGGCCCTACACCGTGCGGATGACCGCCAACCCGAAGGTCGACCAGGGTGCCGCCGTCGTGCTCTGCGACCTCGAGACGGCTCGCGAGCACGGCATCCCCGACGAGCGGATCTCCCACATCTGGGCCTCGGCCGGTGCCGCCGACTCGACCGACGTCCTGCGGCGCGCCACCTTCGCTCGTTCCCCCGGCCTGTCCGCCACCCTCGACGCCTGCCTGGACCAGGCGCAGTGCTCAGCACAGGACCTCGAGCACATCGACCTGTACTCGTGCTTCCCGATCGTCCCCAAGCTGGCGGCGCTGCACCTGGGGCTCGGCAAGGAACGTCCCCTCACGGTCACGGGCGGCCTGGCATCCTTCGGCGGACCGGCGAACGACTACTGCCTGCACGCGATCGTCGCTGCGCATCGCCTGCGTGGCCGGGCGCTGGTCTACGCCAACGGCGAGTACCTCACCAAACACCATGCGATGGTCATCGCACCGACGAGGCCTGCGCAGCCCTGGGCTGAGCCGGCACAAGTCCCGCCGAGGACCGAGCCGGTCCCCGGGTACGCCTCGGCCGTCACAGGCCGCGGGCGGATCGAGACCTTCACCGTCGAGCACAACCGGGACGGCACACCCGCCCGCGGCTGGATCATCGGCCGTGACGACGGCGCGCGGCGGTTCGCATCCGTCGTCACCGACCCGCGGAGCCTGCACGCACTGGCCGACCCGGACCGCCAGCCCGTCGGGCAGATGTGCGACGTGAGAGGCGCTGACGGGCTCAACACCAGCACGGTCCCCACGACACAGGAGTCCAGATGACGATCGACCACGATGCGTTCTGGATCGGCGGGCAGCGCAGGAAGCCGGCCGGCAGCGGTCGCCTGTCGGTGGTGAGCCCGGCCACCGAGGAGGTCATCGGGAGCATCCCGCGAGCCGAGATCGCCGACGTCGACGCCGCGGTGAGCGCGGCCCGCGCGGCTTTCGACGAAGGGCCGTGGCCCCACCTGACCGCGAACGAGCGGGCACAGGTCCTGCTGCGGGCGGCGGACCTCCTCGACGACCGCCATGAGGAACTCTCCCAGCTCATCACAGCGGAGATGGGGTCACCCATCACCTTCAGCCGGATGGCGCAGGTGTCCTCGGCCCTCATCCGGTACTACGCCGCGATGTCCGAGGACGTCTCGTTCGAGGAGCGCCGCGCGGGCAGCGTTGGTCCGATGGTCGTGCGGCGGGAACCGGTCGGCGTGGCCGGGCTGATCATCCCGTGGAACGCGCCGCTCGGGCTGCTGTTGGGCAAGCTCGCGCCGGCTCTGCTCGCCGGGTGCACCACCGTCGTCAAACCGGCTCCGCAGACGCCCCTGGACACCTACGTCCTGGCCGAGGTGCTCGAAGCCGCGGGACTACCGGCCGGCGTCGTCAACATCGTCGCCGCCGACCGTGAGGTATCCGAGCGGGTCGTCACCCATCCCGGCGTGGACAAGATCAGTTTTACCGGCAGTACGGTCGCCGGACGGCGGATCGCAGGCCTGTGCGGTGAGCAGATCAAGCGGGTCACCTTGGAGCTCGGTGGCAAGTCGGCGTGCATCGTGATGGCGGACGCCGACCTCGACGCGGCGATCCCGACAGCGGTCCAGGGCGCGATGCTGAACAACGGGGAGGCGTGCATCGCCCTCACCCGACTGCTCGCTCCGCGCTCCCGCTACGCCGAGATCGTCGAACGGGCCGCGGCCATCGTCGGCCACCTACCGGTCGGAGATCCCTTCGATCCGGGCACAGTGCTCGGGCCGCTGGTGAGCCGTGAGCAGCGCGAGCGGGTCGAGGGCTATCTCCAGGCCGGCCGCGACGCCGGAGCGCGGGTCGTCACCGGTGGCGGACGACCCGACGGCCAGGACAAGGGCTGGTATGTCCAACCGACGCTGTTCGCCGACGTGAACAACGGCATGCGCATCGCGCGCGAGGAGATCTTCGGTCCGGTGCTGTGCGTCATCCCCTACGAGACCGTGGACGACGCGGTCGACATCGCCAACGACTCCCCGTTCGGGCTGTGCGGTGCCGTGTGGACCGCGGACCCGCAGCAGGGACTCGACGTGGCGCGACGCGTGCGCACCGGCACCTTCAACGTCAACGGCTTCACCTACGACACGAGTGCACCGTTCGGCGGCTTCAAGCAGTCGGGGCTCGGCCGGGAGTGGGGCCGTGAGGGTCTCGAGCCCTACCTCGAGCTCAAGTCCATCGCGATGCCTGCGAACAGCTGACCCGAGGAGTCCCGTGACCGCGCCCGCAGTGACACCGTGGCGCGAGGATGATCCGGTGACCGAGGGTGTCTCAGCGTCCCGTGAACTCGGGCTTGCGGCGCTGACCGAAGGCGGCGATGCCCTCCTTGAAGTCGCTGCTGCGCACCGTGAGCTCGACGGCGACCAGCTCGGACTCGAGGGCGGCGGCAAGGTCGGTGGTCAGGCCGCGGCGCAGCAGTCCCTTGGTGGCGGACAGCGCGAGGGTCGGCCCCGCCGCCAGCTCACCCGCGATCCGGGCCGCCTGCGCCACGAGATCGGCGTCGGCGACCACCTCGTCGAAGACGCCCAGCTCGTAGCCGCGCCGCGCATCCAAGGGCTTCCCCCGCAGGAGCACCTGGGTGGCCGCGCCGAGCCCGGCCCGGCGCGCGAGCAGCCACGTGCCGCCGCTGTCCACCGCGAAGCCCAGCCCGGCGAAGGGCTCCACGAGGGAGGCGCCCTCCGCGGCCACGATCACGTCGGCGGTGAGTGCCAGGTGAGCGCCCAGGCCCATCGCCCGGCCCGCCACGGCGACGACGACGGGCAGCGGGCAGTCCCACAGCGCCTGGATCATGCGGTTCGCACCCGCGCGGACCGCCCGGATCAGCCCGCCGGTGACGGGGCGTTCGGCCCCGGGCGCGTTCACCGAGACGATGTCCGCGCCCGCGCAGAAGTGCGGCCCCGCCGAGCGGAGGAGGATCGCCCGGACGGCTCCGCCGTCGACCGCGTCGGTGACGGCGTCGGTGATCCGGTGCATGTCGACGGCTCGCAGCGCGTTGCGGGCCGGCGCCCGGTCGACGACGATCTCCCGCAAGCCGCCGTCGGTGCTGACGACAACCCCACCGGTGCTCACGGCGCCGGCTCTCGCGGGAGGCCGAGCACCTGCTCGGCGATGGTGTTGCGCTGAATCTCCGCGGTCCCCGCCCCGATCGTGCTGGCGCGGGTGGCCAGCAGGCCCGCCGACCACCGCCCACCCTCGACCGGATGGTCCTTGCCCGGCGCGAGCACCGCCGACCGTCCGGTGATCTCAACCGCGAGGGCGTGCAGCCGCTGCTCGAACTCTGTGAAGACGAGGCGGCCCAACGACGCCCCCGGACCGGGCTCACGTCCCCGCAGGAGGTCACCGAGGACCCGCAGCCCGCCGAGACGCACGACCTGCAGGTCAGTCTCCGCCCTGGCCAGCGCTTGGCGGACGAGCGGGTCACCGGCACGGTCGAGGCGTATCGCCAGCGCGACCAGCTCGTCCAGGACGCGGCGGTACTTCGACGCCTGCGTGATGAAGGCCGTCGACCGTTCGTGGCCGAGGCTCGTGCGGGCGATCCGCCAGCCCCCGCCCTCCTCGCCGACGCGATCGGAAATCGGCACGCGGACCTCGTCGAACGTGACCTCGTAGAACGACGTGTTGCCCGTCATGTCCACCAGGGGAGTGACTGTGATGCCCGGAGCGTGCATGTCGATCAGGAGGTAGCTGATGCCGTCCTGGCGCTGCTCCTGCGTACCCGTGCGCACCAGGGCGAACATGCGATCGGCGGCGCGGGCGTTGGTGATCCAGACCTTGCGCCCGGTGACGACGTACCGGTCGCCGTCGCGGCCGTCGCGGCCGTCGAGGCGGGCGCGGGTGCGCAGGCTCGGGAGGTCGGAGCCGGCGTCCGGCTCGGAAAACCCCTGGCACCAGATCTCGTCCCCGCGCAGCGCCGGCCGCAGGTAACGCTCACGCTGTTCCCGCGTGCCGTGCACGATCAACGTCGGGCCGACGACGAAGGTGCCCCCGCTCGGGTGCGGCGGCAGCCGGCGCCGGGAAAGCTCCTCGGTGTAGGCGACCTGATGGGCGAGGGACAGCTCCATGCCGCCCCACTCGCGGGGCCAGCCCGGCGCCGCGAAGCCCGCCTCGACGAGCAGTGCGGCCCAGGACCGCTGCCACGCCAGGCGCTCGCCCGCGTGCTTGGGCGCGGGTCCAGGGTCGTGGGTGTCGAGGAACTCGGCGAACCGGGCACGCAGCTGCACAGGTGTCTCATCCATGGCGCTTCCAGCCAACTGCGCCGGGTGCCGGCCGGGCAAGGTTCCGGCGGGAAAGCGGCTTCTCAGCCGTCTTCCGGCCGCCACGCATGACGGCTGGCCGGGGGAAGCGTGACACCGAGGATGCGGTCCACCAGGGGCAGGATCTGTGCCTCGGTCGTCGCGCGGTCAGGCGACCCACCGCGGGAGATGACGTCGGCGGCCGGGCCCGACACGATGTGGAACAGGCCCAGGGCGTCGGACTCGGCGTCGACGCGGGGGTCGGCCGCGCCGGAGGAGACCAGATCCGCCAGGGCGCGGACCAGCGGGGCGGTCAGGGCCGCGCGGCAGGCTTCGACCTGGTCCGGGAAGATGCCGAGCAGGTGGCGCCAGTGCGTCGCGAAGAGCACGGTCGGCTTCGCCACCCGGGGCACGTAGGCCATGTCCAGCACGCCGTCGAACCAGGCGCGGACCCGCACCAGCGGGTCAGGGTCGGTGCACACCCATTCGAGGCGCTTGCTCGCCCGCGAGACGTCCTCCTCCAGCAGGTGGAGCAGGAGGTGGTCCTTGGTCTCGAAGTGGCGGTAGAAGCACCGCGTCGACAGGCCGGCGGTGCGCAGCACACTCTCGATCTTGAAGCCCCACCAGCCGCCACGCGCCAGCGCGGCTCGAGCCGCCGCGGTCAGTCGGGCCACCTCGTCCTCTGGGCTCGCCGCTGGATCGGTCGAATGCACCCGGGGGCGAACTAACCCTGCCTCGTTCACGGTATCGACGGTAAGCGCGAGCGTGCGCCCTGTCTATCGATGGGTTGCGAGGCGGATGCGGCTGTTGTCCCACGTCAGCGGTGGACCGACCGGTCTGAGCCGGATCGTGGCCATACCCGATCCGTAGTGCGCGGCCGTCACCGCAGGCAGCCCCGCGGTCGGCAACGAGAAGCCCGCGTACTTCGTGTCGCTCAGCTCCGCGACGCGGACCGCCTGTTCCCGGTCGAGCGCGCGGTCCAGGACCGTCGCCTCGCACGACAGCTGGACCGCGGTCAGCTCCACCCAGGCCCGCCCCGACTCGATCAGGAACGAGGCGCGGGGATCGCGGCTGATGCGCAGCACTTTCTTACTCTTCGCCGGGGTACGCAGGTAGATGTCCGCGCCGTCGACCACGAACCAGCTCGGCAGGGCGACCGGCCAGCCGTCAGCCTTCAGCGTCGTCACGATCGCGGTATGGGCGCCGCGGATGCGCTCCCACGCCTCCTGCTCGGTCAGCCGGATGCCCTGTGTCCCTGGTTCGCT
>NZ_CAUVXO010000074.1:4095-6721 GCF_963555865.1 Protofrankia sp. Cr1 | reverse complement strand
CTACGCTCACAGCACCTCCGGTTCGCTCAGCGGGCTGCCAGCGCGCCGAGCGCCGCAGCGTGGAGTGCGTGTCGGGGACCGTTGAGGCGCCGGGCCGCCTCTGCCCGGCGCACCGTGAGGTGCATGCCTGTCTCCCAGGCGTAGCCCATGCCGCCGTGCAGGTGCAGGCAGCGCTCGCCGGCGACGGCGACGGCTTCGACCGCCGCCAGGCTCCCCGCCGCGGCGAGCGCGTGGGCGTCGCGATCCCGCGAGTCCCACGCGGCAGCCGCGGCTCGCACGCAGGCGCGGGCGGCCTGGAGCCCGGACCAGGCGGACGCAAGTTGGTGCTGGACCGCTTGGAATGCCCCGATCGGCCGACCGAACTGCTCACGCCCGCCCAGGTAGACCTTCGTCGTAACGATCGCGACCTCACCCGCCCCCACAAGCTCGGCTGCCCGCAGTATCCGGCCGAGCGCCGAGGCCCGTTCGAGGAGGACGGGACCGGCGATCTCGATCTCGATCTCGTCGACCACCGGGAGATCGCGAAGTCGGCGGCTCACCCGCGGACGGGTGGGGTCCATGTCGTCGACGTCCGCCGGATCACCGAGGACCGCATGGACCCGCAGCGAGCGACGGTCCGGGGCCGGGGCCAGCAGGACGTCCGGCGGCAGCGGCTCGGCCACGACCGCGAGGTCTGAGGGAGCAGGATCGAACGCCGCGACCACGTGGCCCGCGAGGATCCGCTCCGCCAACGCCGTACCGGCGGCGCCGCCGGCGGCGAGGAGTGCCGTGGCCACGACCGCCGCATCGAGCACCGGCTCGGCCAGCAGTACCCGCCCCACCTCCTCGGCGACGAGGGTCGCGTCGAGGCAGGACAGGCCGAGCCCGTGGGGATCGGGGGCGAGAACCGCGGGAACACCCAGCTCCGCCAGGTCCACCATGCGCTCACGCCGAGCGCCCGTGGCGCCTACGCCCGCCTCGCGGCGCACTGTCGCGGCGATACCCTCGCGCTCGAGAACCTCACGCGTCGCTCGCGCTAGAGCCCAACCGTCGGCACTGGGAAGAAGGTTCATAACGTCCACCAGTCGACTCGCCCGCGGCGACGGGCGCAAGCATCCAGTCGAGAACGGCGGTTTCGATCGGGCGCGGGTCCAGATGCCCTGCCTGCCCGGACACTGCCCCTGTGAGCACTTCATCCTGGCGAGCGCCGCTGCGTGAACTACTCGCCAGTACAGCCGCGCAGCACCCCCTGTCGCTCGCCGTCAGCACCCCGGCTGGGACCTCGGCGACGTTCGGCGAGCTCGCCGCGGCCAGTGCGGCCCTCAGCAGCCGGCTGCAGCCGGGTACCCGGACCGGCGTCCGCCTGGGCAACGACCTCGCCTCCGTCGTCGCCCTTCATGCCGCGTGGCGGGCCGGCGGGAGCGTCGTCTCGCTCGGGCGCCTGCTGCCGGACGCCGAGGTCACCCGCCGGGCGAGCGAGGCCGGCTGCGCCACGATCGTCGAGCCGGACCCGGACGGCGTCGACGCACGTCTGCACCCCGTGGGCACGGCGACCCAAGCCCGCACCGCACCTCCCGACGAGGCCCTGGTCATGTTCACCTCGGGGACGACCGGGCGGCCCAAGGGCGCCGCGATCGCCTTCGCTGCGCTCGAAGCGAGCATCCGCGGCATCGCCGCCGGCAGCGGACTACCACCGCAGGGCCGACCGGTGCGGACACCGGCCCGCGAGCCGCAGCCGGTGTTCGTCCCCGTCGCGCACATGGGTGGGTTCCTGACCTCGCTCACGTCCTGGTGGCTGGGCAAGCCGGTGTTGCTGTGCCACAAGTTCTCCGTCGAGCTGGTCGCGCGGATCGCGGCCGAGAGCAGGATCGGCGTGCTGCGCCTGACCCCGTCGATGGTCTACGAGCTGGTGCAGGCAGCTGCGTCGGTCACGCTCCCCGGGGTCAGCAGCGTGACCGTCGGCACCGCGCCGCTGCCCGAGACCACGCGCGTCGCCTTCGAGGCCCGCTACGGCGTACCCGTGCTGCGCAACTACGGCCAGACGGAGTTCGCCGGCGCCATCGCGTTCGAACGGCCCGACGACGTCGCGGCCGGACGGCGGCCCCCAGGCAGCGTCGGACGCGCCGCTCCGGGCGTGGCGGTGCGGATCGTCGACACCGACGGGATGGAGCGCCCGCGGGGGTGCATCGGGGAGATCCAGGCCCGCGCCGCGTCGGCGATGTCGGGCTACCTCGACGCCGACGGTCGGTTGAGTGCCGCCACGACGGGCGGCTGGATCGCGACCGGTGACCTCGGTGCCCTTGACTCCGACGGGTTCGTCAGCGTCGTCGGTCGGGTCAAGGACCTGATTCTCTGCGGGGGCTTCAACGTCTACCCTGCACAGGTCGAGAGCGCGCTCAACCGGATCGACGGCGTGGTGGACAGCGCCGTGGCCGGCGTGGCGGACGACCGGCTCGGGGAGATCCCGGTCGCCGTCGTCGTCGTTAGCGGCGGCGGCGTCGGCGGCGCGGCCGGGCTCACCGAGGAGGGGCTCCGCCAGTCCCTGCGGGCCGAGTTGGCGGCCTACGAGCTCCCCCGCAGGATCCGGTTCGTCGCCGCCATCCCGCGCCTGGACACCGGCAAGGTCGACCGAGTGACCGTCGCCGCG
>NZ_CAUVXO010000074.1:0-3638 GCF_963555865.1 Protofrankia sp. Cr1 | reverse complement strand
GGCCGCCTCGTGACCCATCGCCCCGGCGCCGTCCGCCGCTCCGCTCCTCGCTTCGCTGCGATGCTCACTTTGGACGCCGCCTCGTGACCACGGTCACCCCGACCGCGGTCGAGAGCGACAACCTCGACTCCTTCCGCACCGAGCTCCGTGGCTTCCTGCGCGACCACACTCCGCCACCCGTGCATGGTGGCTCGGCGATCGCCGATGAGCTCACGCCCGCGGACGTCGAGCGCCAACGCGCCTGGCAGCGCCAGCTACACGACGGCGGCTGGGCGGGCGTGGCGTGGCCGAAGAGCCACGGTGGCCGTGGCGCGGGTGCCCGCCAGCAGCTGGCGTTCCACGAGGAGATCGCGCTCGCCGGTGGGGACACGATGACGGGCCTGTTCCTCGTCGCCCTCTCCCACGCGGGGCCGACCGTCATCGCGCGAGGCACTCCCGAGCAGCAGCAACGATGGCTGCCGGGCATCCTGCGGGGAGAGATCATCGCGGCCCAGTGCTTCTCCGAGCCCGGCGCCGGGTCGGACCTCGCCGCGATCAGCACCAGGGCCGTCGTCGACGGGGACGCCCTGATAGTCACCGGCGAGAAGCGGTGGAGCACGTTCGCGCAGTACGCCGACATCGCGGAGCTGCTCGTGCGCACGGATCCGTTCAGCCGACATGGTGGTCTCACCTACGCCGTGGTCGACCTGGACTCTCCCGGTATCACCATCCGGCCGTTGCGGACGATCGGCGGGCCGAGCGAGTTCTGCGAGGTGCGCTTCGACGAGGTACGCGTCCCACTGGCCAACGTGATCGGAGCGGTGGGTCAGGGCTGGCAGGTGGCGACGACGACCCTGCTCTTCGAGCGCAGCACCATCACCGCCCCGATCGTGCTCGGCGCCCTGCATGCGCTGCGCCGGCTCAGCCAGCTCGTGGCCGACGATCCCGTCGCAACCGCGGAAGTCGCGGAACTCACCGTGCGCGCCCTCGCCGTGCGAGCCCTGCTCGAACAGTCGGTTGACGAGCAGGAAGCCGGCATCGAAGGGGCTGGACCGTCGGCGCTGAAGCTCCTCGCGACCGAGCTGAACTACGACGTCCGGCACCTGCACGCCCGTCACGACCAGTCCGCGTCACAGCCGTGGTTCACGTCCTTCGGTCTGCGCATCGGCGGCGGCACGTCGGAGATCCAGAAGACGATCATCGCCGAACGCGTGCTTGGCCTGCCCAGACACCGATAGGAGAACCCGTGCCCGCGCCCCTGGACGGCTTCCGCGTCCTCGACCTCTCGATCGGCATCGCCGGCGGCTACACGACCAAGCTGCTCGCCGACGCCGGAGCTGAGGTCGTCACGTGCGAGGACGCCGCCGGCGACCCCCTGCGCCGCTGGTCAGCGAGCGGCGCGGCCATCGCCGCGGACGACGACGGCGCCCTGTTCAAGGTCCTCGCCGCGTCCAAGCAGTCCGCCGTGCCCACCCTCGAGGAGGCGCTGGACCTCGTCCGCTGGGCGGACGCGATCGTCTGGTCACCCGGGTCCGAACTCGCCGCCAGCATGAGCCCGGCCAGGGTGCGGGAGCTCAACCCGACCGCCCTGGTGTTGTCGATCACCCCCTTCGGACTGGCGGGCCCGTGGGCCGGCCGGCCGGCCACCGAATTCACGCTCCAGGCCATCTCGGGCGGGGTGTTCGCACGAGGCACCCCCAGCCGGCCACCGGTCTGCGTCGGCGGGCGGACCGGCGAGTGGCTGTCGGGCATGATCGGCGCAGTTGGCCTCCTCGCGTCCTACCGCCGACGCCTGCGCACCGCCCAGGGTGAGCTCCTCGACCTGTCGATGCTCGAGTCGATCGTGCTGACCCACACCATGTACGAGGTCAACTACCGCAGCATCGCCGGGGTCCCGCCGTATACCCGCCGCCTGCTCAACTTCCCCGGCATCGAGCGCACCAAGGACGGCTGGGTCGCGTTCATGGTCGTGACCGGCCAGCAGTGGCTCGACTTCTGCCTGATGGTCGAGCGGGCGGACTGGATGGACAACGAGAGCCTCATCCGCCTCGAACAGCGGATCAGCCGGCGGGACGAGCTGGCGCCCGTGATCGCCGACTGGATGACGACGCACACCACCGACGAGGTCATCGAGATAGCAGAGGCGCTGCGCGTGCCGGTCGCCCCCGTCGGCAACGGTGCGCTCACACCGCGGTTCGACCACCTGGTGGCCAACGGGCTCATGACGACGAACCCCCGGGGTGGCTTCGTCCAGCCCAACCATCCCTACCGCTTCCCGCGGAGCAGTCTCCAGCTGCGTGACTTCGCGCCGGCGCCCACGCTCGGCGAGCACACCGCGACGGTCACGACCACCTGCACCCCGCGAGAGCCGACCACAGGGACCGAACCGGCGGCGCTCCCCTTTCAAGACCTACGGGTCTGCGACCTCACCGCGTTCTGGGCTGGACCCATCGTCGGCTACGTGCTCGCCATGCTCGGCGCCGACGTCATCAAGGTCGAGTCCGTGTCCCGGCCGGACGGCATGAGGATGCGCGGCGCCAGGTCGTTCCGCGAGGACCTCTGGTGGGAGACAGGTCCGAGCTACCACGGTGGCAACGCGGGCAAGCGGGGCATCACCCTCGACCTGGGCAGCGAGGAGGGCAGGGAGCTGCTCCTCGAGCTCGTCGCCCACTCGGACGTCCTCGTGGAGAACTTCACGCCCCGCGTCATGGCCTCGTGGGGGCTGACCTACGACGTCCTGAAGGCCGTGCGGCCCGACCTCATCTACGCACGACTGCCGGCGTTCGGTTCCGACGGCCCGTGGCGGGACCGATCCGGCTATGCACAGACCATTGAGGCGGTCTCCGGCATCGCCTGGATGACGGGCTACCCCGACACGCCGCCGCAGTTCGCCAATTCCGTCGGCGATCCACTCGCAGGCTCACACGCGACGATCGCGATCTCCCTGGCCCTCGAACACCGCCGGCGCACCGGAGAGGGCTCTCTCATCGAGGCTCCGATGCTCGGCGGAGCGCTGAACATCTGCGCCGAGCAGTACGCCGAGTTCAGCGCCTACGGGGCACTCCTGAAGCGGGACGGGAACCGGAGCCCCACGGCGGCACCGCAAGGGCTGTACCTCTGCGCGGACTCCGGCGGTGACACCTGGGTCGCGGTCTCGGTCGAGACCGAGAGACAGTGGCACGGGCTGCGCACGGCCCTCGGTGAGCCGTCTGGATGGGACTGCCTGGGCAGCCGCGAGCAGCGCCTGGCCCAGCACGACGCCATCGACGAGACCATCAACGCCTGGACGTCCGCACGCGGCGCGGCCGAGGTCGAAGACGTCCTGGTCAGCCACGGCGTGCCAGCTGCGGTCGTCGGCAACGGCGCCTTCCTGGATTCCAACCCGCAGCTGCAGGCCCGCGGCTTCTTCGAGGATCTCGCCGGCCACCCGGTCGTCGGATCGGCGACCCACTCCGGCTACCCGATCCGCTTCTCCGGTGGACCGCACCCGCCCGTGCATCGACGGACCCCGCCGCTCCTGGGCGAGCACAACCGCGAGGTCCTCGGCGGCCTCCTCGGGCATTCCGACGCCCAGCTCGCCGCGTGGGAGGCCGCGGGCGTGATCGGGACGAAGCCGAAGCACGGCTGAGCCGGTCGGGATCAGCGTGCCGTCCGCTGGC
>NZ_CAUVXO010000073.1:0-15547 GCF_963555865.1 Protofrankia sp. Cr1 | reverse complement strand
GCTTTCAGCTGCCGAACAGCAGCTCGGTGTCACCGTACGGGTGACCCTCGGCGCGCCGACCCTGCGAAGCCCCAATCGCCCGGGCACCCCCAACGCCGACATGAAAAACACGTTCCTGTTCAGCGACCTGCTCCCGTTCGACCTGAACAGCCCTGGACAGCAGGCCTACCTGGCCGCCATGGCCCGCTACGCGCCGCACATCCAGCCCGCGGACCAGAACACCGCCGTCCAGGGCTGGATCCTCGCCGACCTGTTGATCAATGGTTTGCGTGCCTCGGGGCCCTGCCCGACCCGGACCGGCTTCATGATCGGCTTGCGGAGCCTGGCCGACTACACCGCGAAAGGGCTGCTGGCCAGCCGCATCGACCTTTACCGGAACGCGGGCGGCGAAACCAACCGATGCCTGGTCTTCCTCCAGGTCACACCGGCCGGCTTCGTCGCGCAACAACCCGTCCCTCGCTGCGGCTCCCAGCTTCCCGCCGGTTAGTCCCCCGACCCCTCCGGGAGCCCTGATGGCCGCCACCACGCCCAGATCGCCGGTCAACACTTGTTGCCGTTGCCGTTGCCGGATTCGGCTTCAGCGGGTCCTGGTACTGCTCTGAATCTGCCAACCGGGGTGACTACAGATGACCTTCAGGATTCTCACTGTCAGAGGAAAAGGGTCTTCACGCAACTCCCCACCGGAGCGGAGTCAGTTAACTATACAACTACCAGCGGTCCCGCAGTCGGCGGCGAAAGCACGCGCTGCGCTCGCTGAAATGCTTCTGCGTATGCAACTGGCCGATCTGGTGGATGACGCCTCCCTCCTCGTCAGCGAAATGGTCACCAATGCGATCATCCATGGCTCTGGTGATCAAATCCTTCGAGCCGATTTCACCGCGGGTCGACTTCGCGTGACCGTCGACGACCAGAACAGCACCCTGATTTCTCGCCAAAGCGACACACGCGAGGAGGATGAGCGTGGCCGGGGGTTGATGTTGGTGGACGCCCTCGCCCACGCCTGGGGTGTTGAGGCTATGCCGACCGGTAAACGAGTGTGGTTCGAACTATATGTTACGGAGAAACTGCCGCCCCCCTGTCAAGAATAGAAAACCGGCTCTATCATAGTTGGCCGGAATCCGTGTTCGGCCGATTACACGACCCGAAGATGTGTGATGACGTGCGGTAGCCGGTCGGGGCAGGTCGAGCGGGAGGCGGTGTAGCGGGCGCGGCGCTGCTGGTTGGTGACGTTACGCAGGGCGAAGGCGGCCCGGTAGACGAGCGTGGCCAGGCGGTTGATCCCCTCGGCGGCTGCGTTGGACAGGCCGTGGAGGAGAGCGTTCGCGATCTCGACGCACCAGGTGGAGATCGTCTCTGCGAGGGTGGCGAGTGTGGTCAGGATCTTCCCGCGGCCGTGGCGGCGCCGCAGCCGCGTCGGCCTGGTCGGCGACCCGCACGACGCCACCGTGCGCGGTGTGCCAGCTCGCACCCGGCAGGCCCAGTAACCCGGCCAGCGCACACCCGTACCCTCAACCACGACGCACCCGTCCCCTGGCGATCACTATCCCTAGACAAGACGCGATCATTCCAGGCAGGCGGGTGCGTCCCCTTCTACGCCCTTCGACCGGTAACGTTTCGTCACCACGTCACGATCGCAGGCGGTCAGCGACTAGCGTCTCGTGATGCTCCATCCTCTATGTGGCCGCAGTGTCGATCAGGCTTCTGCCCAGCGTAAATAACTTAGCGTAACGAAAATTGACCCATCACGAGACACGAGACACGAGATCCAGCGAACTGCGAAGAGCCCAATTATGGCGCAGCCCTGAAATCGGTCCGGTGGCCAGCGGGTTATCGAGGATCCCGACGCAGAGCGAATGCAGCGGTTCGGCGTCGGACGTCACCTGGGACGCCGTCCGACCAGGCCGTGTCGGATCCTAGCCACGTCTGTTTCCGGGCGGGATCCGCCTATTGCCGAAGCACACGCGACCTTTCAAGCTGGCATAGCCGCGACGGTGAAGCGGCAACCGAATGTATCTCGGTGACGACAAAATGGAGGTTTTCAAATGTCATTCAGTGAAGCCGCAATCGACTATCCGAGAGCCGAGGGGCCGCAGGCTGGTAAGCGAAAGCCTGGCGTACGTATCCTCCTGCTCGCTCTGATCGCCGCGCTGGCTGCGACCCTTGTGACTGTCCTTCTGCCGAAGGGTACGTCGCATGCAGCCACATTCAGCGATCTTGTTCCTGCACCAGCGGATCCGGTTACCATTGATGTGAAAAGCGCGAACGGATCCGGTTGCCCCAGCAACACGGCCAATGTCGCCATGTCAGAGGACAACACCGCCTTCACGGTGACCTACAGCGACTTCCTCGCCCAGACGGGCGTCGGCGCGAAACCCACAGATTTTCGCAAGAACTGCCAGCTGAACCTGCTTGTGCACGTTCCGCAGGGCTTCACCTACGCGATCGCCCAGGCCGACTATCGCGGCTTTGCGTCCCTGGCGAATGGTGCGAACGGTCAGTTCAAAGCCAACTACTACTTCCAGGGCATGTCCGAAACGCTGTCCAGTGGACAGACGTTCAAGGGAAGCTATTCGGACAACTGGCAAACGACCGATAAATTCAATATGGCGGCTCTGGTCTTCAAGCCCTGCGGCGACGACCGCAACTTCAATATCAACAACGAGCTGCGCGTGAATGCCGGCACATCCGACAAGTCGAAGACGACGAGCTTCATGAGCATGGACTCGACGGACGTCGCCATCAGCACCATCTTCCGCCTCCAATGGGCGAAGTGCCCGACGTCCTGACGGCCGCCGGGTCGGCGTTCCGCAGGCTTTCCCCGACACATCCGTGGTGATCTCGAAAATATGACAGATTGACCGTCACGGAGCTTCTCGTCATCAGATGTCGGATGACGAGAAGCTCCGTGAATTTGTGCGGCGGCGGAGTGCGAAGTTGACGAGGCAAGCACGTTGGCGGCCAGTCCTTAGCGGACCCTCCTGGACGGCAGCTGTGGTAGCGGGCGGTCGACGGTGGAGCGGACCGACGTCGGCGCGACAGGCTCGGACCTGCCCGTGCAGGTGCTCGATGGAGCGAGACGGTGGCGAGGCCGACCGCCCTGGCCCGCGGGTAGGCCGGCGCAGCACCAGAACGGCATGCTGGCGGCAGGTCATCTCGGCTGTCGTCGCAGGTGTGCCGCGCCGGGTCCGTTCCTCAGCCAAAGAACTCTCCAGAAGAACAATGGTTTCCCTATGCTAGAACAACAGATACTACGTATGCCATATCGTCCTGGCTTAACATCTTCTTCTCCTTAACGGGATCTGTTCTTCCCGCCGGAGCCTTGGGCACCGGGGCGGTGTCGACTTCGACCTACGGGACCCAGCAGGGAACATCTTGCGCAAATGGGTATGTGGCGATACCTTCCGATCTATGACACTGGATGCGGATGATGCCAGCGCAGCATTACGGCCGAACCGGGCCGCACGCCGACCGCGAACCCGCCCCACCCCATACCGATTCCTCGCTACGGCTCACGGCAGTGCGTCGTACACAAGCATTGGCCGTGCGGGGGGCTCCCCCGCCCCTGCGATCCTGCGGTGAGTGTGGGGACTCACCGCAGGATGCCCTCCGGATTGCGGTGCCGCTTCCATGATCGTAACTAGAGATCAATACCGTCCCGCGCCCGGTAACGACAGCCTGGATCAGCTATCGGGGGGTCGCCGGTTCAGACCAACATCAAGAAATTGGTCGACAACAGCGGGAAGTAAATAGACTTGAATCGGACCACTAGGGATGGTGACGCAGCATGATGGTCGATCACGCATCGCGGAAACCTCGCAGCTCCGAGAAGCTCCTCTTTCCTGTCGTCGGAGTGGTCACCGGGCTGCTGACATTTGCGGGACTACAGTTTTTATGGCCGCTCAAAGCCGCGGCACCGAAGGCATCGGAGACGATTGCCACCGCCGCCCCGACCCAGCAGCCACAAAAATCCGGTCCGCTGCCCGTTCTAGACCTCAGGACAGATACCGGCAACGGCGCGGTAACCGTTTCCTGGACTATTTCTTCTGGCGTACAGGGATCATATATAACGAAAGCCATACCCGAAGACAAGAAATTGGAAACACGTGAATGTACCACACTGGCTCGGTCGTGCGTCATCGACGGTCTCACCAACGGTGCATCTTACACGATTGAAGTGCGCAGCGAGGACAACGAACGAGCGCTGTCTGCTCCACGACTGTCCCAAGCGATGCCCCATCCCGACATTCTGGCCTCAGAGTCGTCCGCGCTATGGCTCGACGCGAACGACACGTCGACCGTCGGGGACTCCGCTGCCGAGCCCGGAAGCCCCGTTTCAAAGTGGCGTGACAAATCCGGTCGAGGCTATGTGGCGGCCCAGACCGAGCCGCCCGCCCAGCCGTTGGTAACGACACTGGGAAAGCTCCGCGCGCTGAAGTTCTCGGGAAACCAGAACTTGACCTTCGGTGACAGCCGGCTGCCGTCGGGATCTGAGCCAAGCACCCTCTTCGTGGTCGCGCGCCTCGACGACCCCAACGCCGCCGCCTCTTGTTTTGAACATCTTCTGGCTTGGGGTTCAGCTCAACCCGGCGGCGCGAGGATCGTCTATAAGGGATGCTCCACACCGATGGGGTACGTCGAAACCTACGACACTAATAAAACCATGCAACCGACGAAAGAGTGGCCGGTCGGGAAGATGGCCTTGCTGTCTGCGACTGTCACGAAGGCCGGTATCGGCGTCCGGATGAACGGCTCGCCGAGTTACTCCTGGGCGACCCCGAGCGACGTCCAGACCAATACGGCACCACGCCAGACCGTCATGGTGGGTGGGGCTCCGTGGTGGAAAACACAGGCCGGATGGGTTGGCTCGATCGGCGAATTAGTCGTCCTGTCCGGAGAGATCAGCACGGGCCAGCAGGCAGAGGTGGAGCAGTACCTGATTCGCAAGTGGAGCATCTCGTAAGTCAAAACATGTCGCTGTACCCGAACCCAGTAGAAGGGCTTTAGTCGTGCTGCTTACCGATCAGGATCAGCCATCGCTAGCCTTGACGCAGACGGTTATGGTGCCCAGAAGCCGCTACAATCGTGAGTCGCTCACGGCCCATGCGAAGAGTCTGTACCGATCCATTCTGCAGCTAGGCGGAATACGGTGCGACGAACTGTCGTCGTTGGCGATGGCGCCGCAGGTAGACCTCCAGCTCGCCGTTCACGAACTGACAAATTTGGGCTTGATCCACTCGGCAGACGGCTGGATGACCGTGGTTCCCTACCATCGGGCCGTAGACGCGATCCTGTCGGAACAGGCCCGGATCATCGGACAAGCGGCGGAGTGCGGCCGGGAAGCTCAGCGCCGGCTGCAGATACTGATCCGAGAAAGCACGTGGCTGGGCGGTGACAGCGCTGGGACGGTGCTGGCGACTTCGGTTGGTGAAGAGGATGCCGCCAGGTACGCATCCGGGCCTAGTGCCCGTCCGCGCGCGAGCCTGGCCGCCATACACCCCGGGGCACGCTTCAGCCACGAAGTGCTGGACAACTCTGTCAGGCGCGCAGAAGAGGATCTTTCCGCGGGGATACGGCTGCGGGTGGTGCACCAGTCAGCGGCGCTGTCGCATCCGCGATTCGCCGAGTATCTGCACCGGCTCGAACAGCTGGGGGGCCAGGTCAGGCTACGCGACAACCTGCCCTTCCGCCTCATTGTCATTGATGGGGAATTGGCCGTCTGCTGCCTACAGTGGCAGGATGGTCTCACCGAGACCCTGCTATTGCAGGGTGCCCGCATGCTCTGTCTGCTCGGTCAGCTGTTCGAAACGATCTGGGTGGACTCGGTTCCGCTCGGCATGGCTCCGGATGGTTGCTCAGCGGCAGCCGAGATGGAAGACACCGGACCTGTGCCGGCGTTGACCAGTCAACACAAGGCGATCGTGCGGTACTTGGCCGATGGGGCAACCGATCGGGCGATAGCCCACTCCCTCGGTATCACCACACGCACCGTGACCCGCCGAATCAACGAGATCTACCAGGCGCTGGGTGCGCAAAGCCGCTTCCAGGCCGGCGCGACAGCCCGGCGAATCGGTATCATATGATATGATATGTAACTGATCATATGGCAATTTCTCGAAGGCGAGGCAATCATGACCGCCCCGTACTCCGCTCACGAGAAACGACATCGACACGATGCGCAGCCGGAATTTCCTTCCTGGTCGGCGCTGCTTAATGCGTCCGATATCCCGGATGAACCGCGTCCGCTGTCCCGATCGGCCGCCGCTGCCGGTGACGACCTGTGGAGCGCGCCGAGTTCGGTGCTTCCGATCAATAGTGACCTGTTGGAAGATGAGCTGCTCGCTTCGTTGGGACCGATGGCCACGAGCGGCGCTGGGCGCAGAGGTAGCGCGAGCGGCACGTCACCCGCCGGGACGCAGACCGACCCGGACAAGCATGATCCTCCTCCGGGTCCTGGAGCCGGTCGCCCGCGGCGCCGGTCGACCGGCTTAGCTCTGTTCGTCGCGGTATTGGTCCTCATCGGTCTGGGTCTCTTGGCTCAGCAGCTCGATGCACCCGCGGAGTCGGACGGCCCGACCAACGGCAGCCAGCCGGTAACGATTCGGATTGATCCACTACCGTCAGTCTCCCTGCGCCCGATCCCACGCATCTCCAGCGGGGTCGACACGGTGACCGAGGGATCACCTGAGTGCCCCATGCGATTGAGGCCTGACCCGCAGGCCACGCAGACAGCCTCTTCAGGCGGGCTCCAGTGCTTCTTCATCGGATAGATCCCCTGCGCTGACTACCGTGCGTCCGGTTGACGCCAGGTGTGGAGCAGAAAGTGAGATCTCGGTGACGCTTCACGGCAAGTCCCGGTTCTACCGGCGTGGACCGCTCCTCATCGCGATGGTCGCCACCATACTTGCGCTGGCACCGCTGCTCGTCCTGCTTCGTTCGACTCTCATACCGTCATGGACACACGCCCAGCTGGACCCGGCTGGGAAGCCGCAACCTTCAATCAGTATTTCGACCTCGCCCAATATTCCTACCTGCGAGGCCGGACAAGGCTGCGCCCGTGGCGAGGCGACGACCACACCGCAGCCCAACGCATCCAACGTGCAGATCAACGCTTCCAACGTGCAGCCCACGTTCTCCGAAGCGGAGCCCACAGCGACCGATGACGAGGCCCGCCTGGTCGACCTGGTCAATGCCGAACGAGAACGCGCCGGCTGTCCTGTGCTCCAACTCAACGACCGGCTGAGGGCGAGCGCCCGCGCGCACGCCGCTGACATGGCCAGCAGGGTATTCATCGGCCAGATCAATCCCGACCATGAGGGACCGGATGCCCGCGCCCGAAAGAATGGCTATTGGGGCAACGTCATCGAGGTTATCGGGGCCGGTCTCCCGACAGTGGACGAGGTCTTCGTCCAGTGGACCGACCTGCAAAACCCTGCGGCCCGGAAGATCCACACGAAGTGGACCGACTGTAGCTGGGTGAGCGCCGGGATCGCGTACAACCCCGGGAGGGTCAAGCCGACGTTCCGCGAGGGGATCTGGGTGCTGGACCTGGGAGACACGTAGTTGGCCACACGACACAGCCAGCGGGCGACCGTGACCCGCAACCGCGACTCGCCACGTCATGCCCGGGTCAATGCCCAGGAGCCGCGCGGCTCGACGTTGTTCCGGAAAACCCTCGTGGAAGCGAGCCTCATCGTAGTCTGTGTCCTAATATTCCAGCTCACTCTTCGAACTTTCGCCGTGCAGCTCTATTCGGTGCCGTCGGTCTCGATGGAGAACACGCTCAAGGTTGGCGACGTCCTGGTGGTCAGCAAACTGAGTCCCAGGTTCACCGCGCTGAATCGCGGCGACATCGTGGTGTTCCGGGATCCCGGCGGATGGCTTAGTCCGGAAAGTCGGCGCAAAAAAACGCTGGCGTCGGCCGCCAACTCGGTGTTGGTCTTTGTCGGACTCGTTCCGAAGGACTCGGGCGAGCATCTGGTAAAACGAGTGATCGGATTCGCCGGCGACGTGGTGGCTTGCGACGCTGAGGGTGCGCTGACGGTGAACAAGATACTCGTCGACGAGCCCTATCTCTTTCCGGGAGACCCAGCGTGTTCCTCCCCGTTTCAGGTCACTGTCACCGCTGGCAGCATCTGGGTAATGGGCGACCACAGATCGAGATCAGCTGATTCCCGCTACCACCTGAAAAGGAATGACGGCGGGGTTCCGGTCGCCAGTGTAATCGGGCGAGTCGTCGCCGTCTCGAACAAAGGCAAATTCAGCTGGCTGTGACGGACCCATCGCATCGGTTTTCCCGATGCATCGAGCCGAACTCGGCGACGATTAGATGGAGCGTCGTTTACCCTTGCGCACACCACATCCAGCGGGCGTCCAGGGATTTAAAAAGCCCTTGCCCGCGGTCTGCGTGCGGGCAAGGGCGAGAGACTTGCTGGTGATTGTCCGGCAGGCCGGAGGTCTTCAACTGGCGGTTAGCGGTAGGTAATGTCCGACGGGGAGTAGCGACAGTTGGTCCCGTCGGCGCCGTTGCCGATCTTCACCGGTTCGTCGCCCGAATCGTTGCCCTTGTACCGTTCGCAGATGTTGATTTTCCTCCCGCTGTCACCGATGATCGTGATGCCCGACAGTGTGGCGGTGTCGCCGTAGTTTGCGTTCACCCTGACGAGCGCCTTCGCTGGTGCCGTCACGGTGACATTTTCGATGATGATGGTGCGCTGGAACTGTGTCGAGCAGTTGCCACAAGATCGGATCAGCGCTCCGATGTCCGCTGCCTGGAAGTTCCGGATAATCATAGTGCCCTGTATGTTGTGCTGAAACACCTTGTCCCGGGCGTGGCGAGCGCCGCCTCCTTCGACCGTCATCGTCGAAGACCGCGAGGTGCCCCTGAAGGTCGCCGCATCCTCGCCGACGTCCTCCCACCAGACGTTGCGCAGAGTGCAGCTTCCGCTGCAATGGATGCCGTCACCAGCCGGGGCGCCGATGATCACATTCTGGATGGTGCCGCCGTCAGCCACCTTGAACACGGGATCCTGGTCCTCGCTCTGGCCGCCGTCGCCGATGCCCTTGTAGCGGCGCAGCTTGCCGTCGAAGGTGCCGGAGACCGCGATGGTGCTGGTGACATTTTCCTCACCGGTGGCCATCGGCCAGGCTAAAAGCTTTGCCGGATACTCTGCCGCGGCCGCCGTCGGCGCCGGAGCGCAGCCGGCGAGGGCCATCGCAGTGCCGAGCACAGCCACAACGAACAGTGTCGCCGCGCCCTTCGGCGCCTTTCGGAAGCGGCTGCGCCGCGGCCCTGACGCCGACTCCTCCGTCTGCGCAGGATTCATCCGAATTCTCCTTCGGGTTCGCGGTCGTGTGCAGAATTTCACTCGCACCCGCCCCGTGCGAAGAGCAAAGAAGCGTCTGTTTTCGCACATTTCCTTATGTAGACGGCGGTGTCAGGCGTTTCCAGGGAAGGCCCGGCTGTTCACGGCCGACACGAGCCTCCGGGCAACCGGATATCAACCCATGTGAGGAAGAATAATCTTATAAAATCCCTTAATTACCTTGCTGGTTCCATGTCACCGTCCGGTTGCGCCATTACGTCACCGCACCTGGAGATCGCCGAGCGAGCCTCCCGACGGGCTCCAGCGAATCGCGGAGACCGCCTTCGCCGGCAGGGCGACGTCGAAGGCCGGCCCTCCGTCATTCACCGTCATGACGACTTCGCTGTTCCGCTCATTGCGGACCAGCAGCGAGCGTTGGCCGTCCGGCGCCACGAATCCCACGACGGGTAGATTGTCGGCCGAAACCGTCACCGCAACGCGCACGGCGCCCCGTGGTGCCGCGCGGGACGCCAACGCCAGCAGATCGTACTCCAGCGACCGGGTGACCGATCCCGGTTCGGAGTCCCCCGGTGTGATAGTCAGGATGCCGCGGCAATCGGCGCATCCACCGAGGTGCGGG
Organism: Protofrankia sp. Cr1; assembly: GCF_963555865.1. NCBI lineage: Bacteria > Bacillati > Actinomycetota > Actinomycetes > Frankiales > Frankiaceae > Protofrankia > Protofrankia sp. Cr1. Next base: position 5,605 of record NZ_CAUVXO010000073.1, on the reverse strand, counting down.
CCGCCTGCGGGGTCGAGCGCGAGGTTCCACAACAGGGCGCCGCGGGCCCAGTCGTGCACCGTGCCGATCAGAATGCTTGCCAGCCATCCGAAGCCGTCCGAGGCCGAGGAGTGCCAGGCGCCGGCCGAACACTCGGACAACCAGACCCCTTTGTCGGGGAACCGCGCCTGCACCTGGGATTGGGTCGAGGGGCTGCCCCGATAGCAGTGCCAGGCAATGCCGGCCACGTACCGGTTCGCGGCACTGTCGGAAAGGAGCTCCATCGGAAAATCCGCATTATCCCAATTGTGGTCGTAGCCGACGATGAGGGTCTGGAGCCCGGCGGTGGCGAACGCCGGTCCCAGCTGGTCGGCGATAAAGCCGATCTGCTCGGATACGGACATCGTCATGGACGGATACGACTCGTCTGCGTGACCGGGTTCATTCTGGACGGTCACCGCCGCGACCGGGATCCCCCGCGCGGCGTACGCCTCCACGAAACGCACGAAGTAACGAGCCCATACGTTCGCATACTCCGGCCGCAGCGACCCGCCTCGCAGGCTTCCCGTCGTCTTCATCCAGGCGGGCGCGCTCCACGGGGTCGCCACGACCCGGACCTGCGGATTGATCGCCAGAATCTCCCGCAGCACGGGTATCACGGTGGCGTCGTCGTGTACGACCGAGAACCGTTCCAGCCCGGGATCGGTCTGGCCGGACGCCAGGTCGTCATAGGTGTAATGGGTGCGAGCGAAGTCGCTCGCACCCATGGGTACCCGCACAAGCGACAGGCCGGCTCCTGCGACGGGATCGAACAGGCTGCGGAGTACGGCGTCACGCTGCGCAGTTGGGAGCCCATGCAACAGTACGGCGGACGACTCAGTCAGCGCGGCACCGAAGCCGTCGATCGTTTGGAACCGCTTCGCGGGGTCGACGGTCGCCGTCACCGCCCGCTCCGCCAGCGCCTCGGCCCGTATCGAATCGGTGAACGCGACCCGGGACGCACCGAGGGCCGCCAGCCGCACCTCACCCGGCACCGTCATCCACCCGAACGTGCCCCGCACCGCATCCAGGGGCGACGGGGACGCGATCGCCGGACCGCCTACTGCGGCGTCCGGCACGCTTCTGATCGTGCCGGACGCGGTAGCCGCGGGGACTTCCGTCGCCGACGGAGGGAGCCGAGATCCTCCGCCCGGCTCGGTACCACCGTTCGGCAGCAGTTCGACGGTCAGCGCGAAGGCGACCAACAGCAGCATCCCGATTGCCGCAAAGATCTTGGTCCAACTTGACCACCGAGGACGGCGTGCCCCGGCGCGCCGCCGCCGCTCCGGTCCCCGGCCCGCTCTGCCGACCCACGACCGCCAACGGCTGTTCACCGCGTGCGGTTCGCGCAGCGGCCTCGACCCGACGCTCCTTCCGCCAGAGGCACGGGCATGGCGGTGGGGGGTCCAAGCGGTGCCGGCTCAGGGCCATGGCGCAGCTTCTCCAGGAGGATCGACAGCCGGCGGGCCGGGCGCTCCAGAACGACGTAGCTGATCATCCCGCCGAGGATGCCGCTCACCACCAGCACGACAGCCACCCACGGAAAGGCCGCTGGTGCGTGGCTGACCAGCCCGTACCGGTCAAGGACCAACAGCAGGATCGGCTCGTGCCAGAGGTACACGCTGTAACTGATAACGCCGAGAAAAACGAAGACGCGTACGGCGAAAAACCGCCGCCAAAGCGAGGTCCGTGGCCCCAGGACCGAACCTGCGAGCAGCAGGGCAAAGCCTGTCGAGTTCAAAAAATAGTACGCCTCGAGCGAAGCGCCGCTGTGCCCTCGGACCATCGACCCAAGAACCACGATCGCGGCGGCGAAGAGGCGCAGGACAACCGCGGACCTCGCGGAGATCGGCCGGTGGCGGAAGCGCCAGAGATAAAGGATTGCCAGAACCATGCCGAACCCGAAGTCTTTGGCATGGTTCTGCGGAGAGAACCAGTACGCCCACTGGTCGGGCAGCGCCCTGGCCACGCGGACGGCGTACCACGCCCAGCCAGCCGAGACCGCGACCAATACCACCGCCGGTATGCAGAGCAGGCGCCATCGGTGTGCCGACGGGAGCCGACGGTGCTTTTTCCGCGCCAACCAGGCGGCGACGCCGGCGAGATAAACGTAGAAAAAAACCTCGACAGCCAGCGACCAGGCGGGGCCGATTGTGTAAAAGATTCTCTTGCTGTCGAAGACGTGGGTGAAGGTCAGGTGCTCGACGAGGTCGCGCCAGTCGCCGGGCAGGCCCGGATTACGCGTCGCCCATACGACGAGGAGCGCCGTGTAATAGAGGGGGAGAATTCGAAGCCCACGGCGGATCATGATCTCCCGGGGCGAACGCCGGCCCTGGCCGGTCTTCACCCAGTTCACGATCGGCATGTACAGCAGGAATCCTGAGATCAGAAAAAACCAACTTACCATCCCGTCGGAGGCGCCGATGATCTTACCCAGGAGCTGGCCGTCGTAGGGCGTGACACCACCGCCGCGACAGAACTGGTAGGCATGAAAAATCATCACTATCATCACTGCCAGGCCACGGAAACCGGAAAGATCGACCAACTCGTTCCGATTGTCCTCGCCCGTCTCTTTCCCGGGCAGGCGGGCGGTTACCGCCTTATGGCTTCCTGCCGAACTCGGCACCGGATCCCGGCCGGGCTCCGGGTGGACCGACGCAGGCCGCCTCGGTGACGGGACCGGTGGTGCTGACGGAACCGGTGGTGCTGACGGAACCGGTGGTGCTGACGGAACCGGTGGTGGTGACGGCCAGCCCGCCCGGTGGTCAACGAGGTCAAACGGAGCCACGTAAGCTAACGGAGCCACGTAAACTAAGGGTGTGCGCTGCACCGACGCGAAGTCCTGCGGCTCTCCGTGCGACGAGGTCACGGCCCCGCCTCCACGCGCGGCGGGGTACCGCAACCTTCGACTTGGCCAGAGGCCCCAGCCTGGCCGGCCGGATTCGGCTGAGCGCCGGCATCACGTGGGGTCACATGCCATTCGCGTTCTCGCAGTAGTTCCTTGACCGGAGCCAGCCGCGCGATGACGTTCTTGAACTCGCTGTATGCGATGTTCGCCAGGCAGAACATGACGAACCAGCTGCGGTGCCGGCGGATCGTGGGATCAGCGAGCGCATAGGCGAACAGGGCCTGAACAGGACCGGCCATCGCCGAGAACAGTGCGGCAAGCACGTAGAGCGACACGTTCACCCGGAAGCCATGTCCCGCGTCCCGATGGAACAAGCTGAACAGAACCAGCGGAATGATCTGCGGGGAGAGCCATGGGTAGATCTCCCGCCAGCCGAGCAGCCAGGCCAGACCGAGCTTCTGCCGTAAGGTGAGTGCCGGCGACCCGATGGCCTTCCACAGATGCCGGCGGGATGCCTGCATCCAGCCCTGCGCCCACCGCATTCGCTGCCGCCACAGCGCCTGAAACGTCGTCGGAGCAAGTTCGTAGGAGACGAGCGCAGGGTCGGCGACGATCAGCCCGCCCGAGATGACGGTGCGCAGGCTCGCGTCGATGTCTTCGGTGAGCATCGACCCGCGCATCCGGGTCTGGTGGAGCAGGCCTGTCCGCCAGAAGCCGTTGGATCCACCGAAAATCCCGAATTCGTACATCATCGCGCGGCCGGGATGGCTTACCGCATAGATCGACTCGAACTCCACGGCGACAAGCCGGCTGATCCAGGACGCGCCTCCGTTCCGGATCACGCAGTGTCCCTGCACGACGGCGGCACCGTGCGACAGCCAGCGCCATGCCCGTTCGAAGGCGTCCGGCGCCGGATGATGGTCGGCGTCGAAAACCCCGACGAAGTCCCCGGTCACGACCGACAGCGCCGCATTGACGTTCTGTGCCTTGGAGGTGCTTTCCGGCACATGCAGAGCGACGAACCTGGGCTCGCGCTCGGCGATGAGCGCGAGCGCGTCCTCGATCGGCAGGCCTCTGGGGGTATTGTAGGCAAGAATTATTCGCAGCGGACCCGGATAATCCAGCCGGAGGAACGCCCTTACGGTGTCGAGGATCGTGGCGGACTCGTTCGGAAGGTAGGCGGCGATGATCGCAGTCGCGGCCGGGTACGGCGTGGCCGGGGTGTCCGGGCACATCCTCGGCTCGAGCGCCGCCAACTGCTCCAGGTAGATCATCAGGGCGGTGCCTGCCATGGCAATGACCAACACGGTGAATGCGACGCCCGTGGGATCGACACCCACCTCGTACAGCGCAGTATAGATCGCGAACGGAACGCCCAGGCAGAGCGCGGTCGAGATGACGATCTGCCCGCCGGTGGACAGCCGCAGCGTTTCGCGCGGCCGGCGACGCCGCTCTGATCGCCCGCCACTGCGGCGCTCCATCCACGGCTGGTAGGACACGGGGTCCATGTCGAGCCGTCGGGCGGCGACATCCGCCGCCAGCCGAGCGCACCGAAGAGCGTTGACGTCGTCGACGGAATCGGCTGCCACAACATAGCCGGGAAGGGGGGTGACCTGTAGAATCTCCCCGTCAACGACAAATTCCGCACGGGCTACCGTACGCACGATTTCATCGAACGCCGCCTCGGCTGATCGTCCGCCCCGCACTGGCAGCACGACAATCAGTTCACCTGGGCGACCCTGCCCGACGCTGACGCCCCGCCACCGGTACAGCTCACCCGCCCGGGCTGCCACTTGGGCAAGCAAAGACATACACCCTTCCCCGCCGAGACGGCTCCGCAGCCGGCTGAACTCAGCAATGTAAAAAACGCCGACCACCCAGGCCTTGGCGGTCGGCCGGAGGCTTCCGCGAGCCAGCCGGACGGTCTCGAACGCCCGGTCATCGTGATGGAGGTGCCAGCGCTGGGGCGCACCGGTCACCCGCCGCCGGCCGGACTGCCGTGGGACGATGATGTCCCCCGTTCTCAGACTCACCTCCGGCTGGTACTCGGGCGACGGAAATGCCGTCTTGATTTCGTTCGCCCCACCCGGAGGCGCCGGGTCGCCCATGAAGGTGCCAGAAATATATTCGACCATCGAAGCACTCCCGTCAGAGCAGTCTGATGCGGATACACGAGTCGTCCTTCCAGAAAGCATCTCGGGGTGCGATGGAGAGTGAACTCCGATCGCATGCCACCCGGGAATTTCCCCTCCCCGGTTCGTTCAGCTTTGCGGCCCTTGCGGATGACCGACAGATTGGGACAGAACGTCGTCTTTCAGCAATGACCCGGCTTGTCTACGAACGGACATGGCTGTAACAGGACAGGACGAACCGTGCATAGCGTGATCGCATACATGCAGAAAGTAGTCGAATTACCTGGAAAGGGAGATCACCGCAAGCGACTTCGCCGAAAATGCTTTACCGGCGGATCTCGTGAGTCAGTGCGGCAAGTTCGTCCCCACCGGCCATCTCCCGGGTCAGGTCGTCCAGACCGATCTCCGACCGCTTGCAGTCCAGCCGCATCCGGCCCCGGTTGAGCAGGATGAAGTGGTCACCGACAAGGTAGGCGTGGTGCGGGTTATGCGTGATGAAGACAACCCCGAATCCGGCGTCCCGGGCGGCCGCGATGTATTTCAGCACCACCCCGGACTGCTTGACGCCGAGGGCCGCCGTCGGCTCGTCGAGGATCAGCACCCTGGC
>NZ_CAUVXO010000072.1:13028-17814 GCF_963555865.1 Protofrankia sp. Cr1 | reverse complement strand
GCGGCCGTGCCGGCGGTGTCCCGCCCGGCAGTGTCCCGGCCGGCGGTGTCCCGCCCGGCGGTGGCCTGAGCGGGGGCGGCCGAACCGGTGGCCCGGCGCACGGCTCCCGGCGCCGTCCGGTCCTGGCGCCGGCCGGCCTGCTCCGAGGAGGCGAGCTGCCAGGGGACGCTGGTGACCATCACGCCCGGCTGGAAGAGCAGCCTCCCCTTGAGCCGCAGTGCGCTCTGGTTGTGCAGGAGCTGTTCCCACCAGCGCCCGACCACATACTCGGGGATGAACACCGCGACCACGTCGCGCGGGCTCTCCCGTCGGATGCCGGCGACGTAGTCCAACACCGGCCGGGTGATCTCGCGGTAGGGCGAGGCGAGTTCGACCAGATCGATGCCGATCCCCCGTTCGTCCCAGGCCTGACGCAGCCGACCGGATTCGGCCGGATCGACGGCTACGGTGAGCCCGACCAGGGAGTGGGGACGGGTGGCCTTGGCATACGCCAGGGCCCGCAGCGTCGGTTCGTGGATCTTGCTGACGAGCACCACCGCATGCACCCTGGACGGCAACGTCGGCGGCCCGGGCTCGGCCGCCAGCTCGTGGGCCACCCGGTCGTAGTGCCGGCGGATCGCCCGCATCACCACGAAGATCACCGGCATGGCCACACAGACGAGCCACGCGCCACGCGCGAACTTCGTGGCCAGAACCACGACCAGAACGACAGAGGTCACGCAGGCGCCGACAAAGTTGATCGCCTGCGAACGCCGGATACGTCGGCGGGCGACCGGGTCGCCAGCCTCAGGATCATCGCTTCGTAGGAGGGTCTGCCAGTGCCGGACCATCCCGGTCTGGCTGCACACGAACGACACGAACACGCCGATGATGTACAGCTGGATAAGCCTGGTCACCTCGGCGTCAAACGCGACGATCAGGAGAATCGCGAGAGCGGCGAGGGTGATGATTCCGTTGCTGAAGGCCAGGCGATCGCCACGGGTGTGCAGCTGGCGCGGCAGATAACCGTCCCTGGCCAGGATCGACCCGAGGACCGGAAAGCCGTTGAAGGCGGTGTTCGCGGCCAGCACGAGGATCAGCGCCGTGACGACGGCGACATAGAGGAAGCCGAACGACCCGTCCCCGAAGACTGCGGCGGCCACCTGCGCGATGACCGTACGCTGTGTCCCGGTCGCGGTCCCGTCTGCACCGATGAGATCCGCCGGGTTCTCCGCGACGTGGACATGCGAGATCATCGCCAGGATGGTGACGCCACTGAACATCGTGACCGCGATCAGTCCCATCGCCAGCAGCGTCGTGGCTGCGTTGCGGCTCTTGGGTGGACGGAACGCCGGGACCCCGTTGCTGATCGCCTCCACACCGGTGAGTGCGGTACAGCCGGAGGAGAACGCCCGCAACGCCAGGAAGACGGTGGCAAGGCCGCCGAAGGCGGACTCGGCGTGCACCTGGTAATTCGCGCTCTCGGCCTGGGGCGTGTGCCCGAACGCGGTCTGCAGCAACCCGACCGCGACCATCACCATGACGCCGACGATGAAGCCGTACGTCGGGAGCGCGAACGCCGTGCCCGACTCGCGGACACCGCGCAGATTGATTATCGTCAAAATGACGATCAGCACCACGGAAATGAGCACCTTGTGCCCGGCCAGGCTGGTCATGGCCGACGCGAGGTTCGCCACCCCGGCGGCAACCGACACCGCGACCGTGAGGACGTAGTCGACGAGCAGCGCGCTCGCGGCCGTGAGGCCGACCCGCGGCCCCAGGTTCGTCATCGCGATCTCGTAAGCGCCGCCCCCGGTGGGGTAGGCGCGCACGTTCTGGCGGTAGGAGGCGACGACGGTCAGCAGCACCACGACGACCGTGGCCGCGACCCACGGCGCAAGGTGGTAGAAGGCCAGACCACCGAGCGACAGGACAAGCAGGATCTCCTCCGTGGCATACGCCACCGAGGAGAGTGGGTCGCTACCGAAAACAGGCAGGGCAATCCGCTTGGGCAGCAACGTCTCGCCGAGTTTGTCGCTCCCGAGGGGGCGACCGACGAAGCCGCGCTTGAGGCGGTCCGTGAGCCTCACGCGGCGATGCTACCGACAGATGTGACCGGCATCGCACCGCTGTGAGATGACCGATATCTCCGCTGCTGGGCACCGCCCACGCATCGACCGGGCCGGCTCAGGAGGGCTACGCTCTGCCGCGTGCATGTGGTGATCCTCGGATGCGGGCGAGTCGGTTCGGCGCTCGCACGCAGCGTCGACCGGTACGGCCACAGCGTTTCGATCATCGACCAGAACCCGGACGCCTTCACCCGGCTGCCCGCGGACTTCAGCGGCCGAATGATCACCGGAGTCGGTTTCGACCGGGACACCCTGATCGAAGCGGGCATCCGGGACGCGACGGCGTTCGCCGCGGTTTCCAGCGGCGACAATTCCAACATCATAGCCGCCAGAATCGCGCGGGAGATGTTCGGCGTGACCAGTGTCGTTGCCCGCATCTACGATCCCCGCCGGGCTGAAGTGTACGAACGGCTCGGTATCCCCACGGTCGCCACCGTACGTTGGACCCGCGACCAGATTCTGCGCCGTCTCGTCCCGGATGCCATAACGCCGGAGTGGACGGACACGTCCGGCATGATCCTGCTGACAGAGATGACACCCTCCGCATCATGGGTGGGACTACGCGTGTCCACACTTGAGGGCGCCGCACGCGCCCGGGTCGCCTGTGTCACCCGCTTCGGCGAGGGTCTGCTCCCCGATGCCCATACCCTCATCCAGGACGGCGACACGCTGCACCTGGCTTTTCCCAAGGCACGGGCGGCGCAGGTGGAGGCCGTGCTGAAGGCCGGTCCGAAGGAAGGTCTGCCCACATGAGGCCACGTCGGATCGCCGTTGCCGGTGCCGGCAAGGTCGGCCGTTCCATCGCCGCCGAACTGATCGACAACGGCTCCGAGGTGCTGTTGATCGAACGCGACCCGGGCAAGATACGGATGGACGCGCTGCCGCACGCCAACTGGCTGCTGGCCGACGCGTGCGAACTGGCATCCCTGGAGAGCGCCAACCTCCAAGAGTGCGCGGTGATGGTCGCCGCGACCGGGGACGACAAGGTCAACCTGGTCGTCTCGCTGCTGGCGAAGACCGAGTTCGGGGTGCCGCGGGTGGTGGCACGGGTCAACCATCCGAACAACGAATGGCTGTTCACCGAAGCGTGGGGGGTGGACGTGGCCGTGTCCACCCCGCGGATGCTGACCGCCCTGGTCGAGGAGGCGGTGAGCGTCGGCGACCTCGTCCGGCTGATGCGCTTCATGCAGGGCAACGCGTCGCTGGTGGAGTTGACCCTGGCCGAGGACTCCCCGGTGATCGGGACGCCCATCGCGCAGGTTGCGCTACCCGCTGACGCGGCACTGGTGGCGATCCTGCGGGACGGGCGGGTCGTGCTCCCCTCCCCCGACGCCACCCTGGAAGAAGGCGACGAGGTGCTCGCCGTGGTGAGCGCCGGCGGGGATGTGGAGGAAGCCCTCAGCCTGGCTCTGGGCGGGACTCCAGCGGGCTCGCCGCCACCTCGGTGACCTTGGAGCGACCGGCGACAGGGGCGGCCATCCCGGCGGCACCGTCACGGGTGGCGGCACCGTCACGCCCGTCCGCGCCAGCCTGACGTGGCGCGAGCCGGCGCACGATGGCGAAGGTAGCCAGGATCGCCACGCCGAACAACGGCAGCCCCAGGGCGATGTTGGCAGCGGCCAGCCACCCTGTCTCGCCGGCCAGATAGAGCGCACCCTGGATGACGAACCGCAGAGCGAACACAATGATCCAGACCAGTGTCGCCCGGACGGCGGCCCGACGCAGGTCGCGGTGGTGACGCCAGTCGACGTAGCGGGCATCCATCGCGGCCATCACAAAACCTGCGAGCGGTCTGCGCACCACCAGTGACAGCAGGCCGACGCTGGCAAAGACGGCGTTCTTGATGATACTGGGCAGGAAGAAACCCTGGGCGCTGTGCGTCCGGGACGCGACGAACGCGGCGAAGGCCACCGCGAACAGCCCGGAGAACGCCTGGCGCGCCGGCTCGCGGCGGACGACCCGCAGCGCGACCAGAACGGTCGCCGTCGCCACGGCGAAGGCGATGCCCGCGGTCAGCCCCGCCTCGGCGTTGACCGCGACAAAAGCAACCGTGGGGATCGCACTGTCGATCATCCCGCGTGGACCGCCCATGGCGTCGGCCAGCGATGTCGGGGACGTCGGGGACTGCCGGTCGGCAGCCGGAGCGACCCGCGGGTCGCGGGTTCGGAGGTTCACGCGCTCGCAGACGACACGGGCAGCAACTCGTATCGCGGATTGAAGATGGTGGTGCGACTGTCCCGGTTCATGACCATCCCAGATGCCTTGACTGCACGTCCTGCCTGAATTCCCGGTATGTGCTTGCGGCCGAGAAACACCAGGGTGACGGTACCGCTGCCATCGTAGATGTCCGCCTCAAGGCTCGGCGCCCCGGCGTGGCTACGTACAGTAACCGAACGGATCGAGCCGACAACGCACACCTCCTGGCGCTCGTGGCAGTCACACATCGGGACGGCCCCGGCCGCCTGGACGGTCCGCTGCAGGTCTTCGGCCTCCAGCACCCGATCGTCCGCGTTCAGCCGGTGGACGACCCGCCCAAGCCAACCGCCTCGGTCTCCCACGGCTCCTCCGATTGAACTCGGGAACGTAACACCCAGGCAACGCTTCAACGCGCCACAGTGTGCCCGGTCGCAGGCCCGGCATCCATCCTTATGGGGTTTTCGCCGCCGTTCCCGCCACCG
>NZ_CAUVXO010000072.1:5152-12645 GCF_963555865.1 Protofrankia sp. Cr1 | reverse complement strand
AACCCACCGCACCCGCCCCGCACCGCACCGCACCGCACCGCACCGCACCGCACCGCACCGCACCGCACCCGCTGGAGACTCACTGTGTCGCCGGCAGGCATACAAAGCGCCGGGATCCAGCTCGACCGCCAGCCTCCGATTACGGCAGGCCTTGGCGGGTAGGCCGAAGGCGACCAATTTCGATCATCGATCCGTGGTAGCTCGACGGAATCGCGCACCTGCGCTGACCCGCTGATCGCAACGACCCGGGCACGCGGCCTCGGAGGGATCTGCATTGTCCGATCCGGCACGTCCGCGTATTGCGGAACTCGGATTGAGTCGTCCGGGGTCCATCGTCCTGATCGTCGACACGGGGGAACCCACGTCCGGCCCGAGCCCCTCGTTCCCGGCCGCTGGCCCGGCGGCTGCCGAGCTGGGCCGTGTCCTGGTGGAGCGGTGCGGACTGAACACGGACAGCCTGCGGATGCTGACCGAACCGGTCACCGCCACCGAGCTTGGTCTGGCCATCAGCGACGCCGCGGAGACCGCTACCGACCTACTGCTCGTCTACTATCTGGGACATCTCGTGCAGGAGCAGGCGGGGGATCTCCACCTTGCCACCGCGGCGACAGACCTGCGACCCGACCGGCTGGGTCTCACCGCGCTGCCGCTGACCTCGGCGCTCACCCGGCTACAGGCGGGCCGGGCCACCGAACGCGGCCTGATGATCGACGGCTGTCTGATCACCACCCGCTACGGGAGCAGCCAGACCGACGATGCCGTCTGCCCGGCAGCCCCCGTGCTCACCAAAGCGCAGCGAGGCGTCATCGAAGAGCAGGTCAGCGAGATCGATCTCACGTTGTCGGCTGTTTGGACGGGATCTGGCGACGATGCTCCGACCGTAAGGCCGGACTATGACCGGGCCGAGGCCGAGGGGACCCCGCTGTCGCAGGAACTGTTGCGGCTGCTCCTCAACGGCGACCCCGACGGACCTCCGGAACTGACCGTCGACCGTCTCTACCACCAGGGTGCCCGCAACCTGGTGGCGCGCGGCTGTCCCCGTCCGCTGCGACGGGCCGGGCGCTGGGCGGACACGACGGTACTGGCCCACAATCCGGCACACACCCCGCCGATCGCCGACGTGGAAGCTCCTGACACACGTGTGCTGACCGCTCTTCCCACCCCGCTCGCCGAGGCCGGCAGGATTGCCCATGAGCCGGGCCAGCCGGGCGTCCAGGAAGTCGACGGGCACTCGGACGTGGCGTCGGAGGTCGCCTGCCCCTACCCCGGGCTCGCATCCTTCGACCGCAGTTCGATGCAGTGGTTCTTCGGCCGGGAGCGGGCCACCGCCGACCTGCTGACCCGGCTGGACGCGCGGCTCACCGAAGCCGGTCCGCTGATGATCGTGGGGCCGTCCGGATCAGGTAAGTCATCCCTGCTGCGGGCCGGGATGCTGCCGGCGCTCACCAACGGCGCCCTGTCCGGCTCGCGGCGGTGGCAACAGATTGTGCTGGTCCCGACCGACCATCCAGTGCGCGAACTGGCCGAGCAACTGGTCACGATTGGCAACCTTCCCGTACCGATCGGCAGCACCCTCGAATCCCTCGTTACCGAACACAACCGGTTCATCACATCACTGTCAGAGGTAAGCGGCCGGCACGCTGGGCTGGAGGCGACCGCCGACGACCGCGTCCTACTCGTCATCGACCAGTTCGAGGAGACGTTCACGCTCTGCGCCGACGACGCCGAGCGCACGGCATTCGTTGGCGCGCTGGCCGCCGCAGCCCGAGGAACCGAGAACACCAGCCCGCCAGCCGTGGTCGTGCTGGGGTTGCGTGCCGACTTCTACGGCCGCTGTGCCGCCTTCCCCGAACTCATCGAAGCGTTGCAGCGCGGCCCGGTCGTGGTGGGTCCGATGAGTGCGGCCGAGGTACGGGACGCCATCGTGTGCCCGGCGGAGGCGGTCGGCCTGGCCGTCGAGCCCGGCCTCGTCGAGTTGATCATCCACGATCTCGGGGCCGGCGATGAGCGGGTCGTGACCGACCCCGGTTCGTTGCCGCTGCTCGCACACGCGCTGCTGGCCACCTGGCAGGAGCGCGACGGTGAGGTTCTCACTGTCGCGGGCTACCGGCGCAGCGGCGGACTACACGGAGCGATCGCCACGACTGCCGAGCACACCTATGCCCGCTTTGACGCGGCCGGCCAGGATGCGGCCCGCAGGCTGATGCTGCGGATGGTGCGCATCGGTGACCGCACGGACGACACCCGCCTGCGGGTCCGGCGCGACGTGCTCCTCGCCGAGGCCGGCGAGCCGGCAGCCGCCACAGCTGTCCTGGACGCGCTGATTGCCGCCCGGTTGGTGACTGTCGACGCCGGCGGCGTCCAGATCACCCACGAGGCCCTGCTGCGGTCGTGGCCACGGCTGCGGGAGTGGATCGACATCGACCGGGCCGGGGCGCTCACCCGACAGCAGATCGCCGACGCCACCGAAACCTGGGACACCAGCGGCCGGGACCCGTCCTACCTGTTCTCCGGCACCCGGCTGGCCGGCGCCCGCGAGTGGGCTGCGGCCAGCGATCGCCGGGGAGGGCTCAGCCCGCCGGCCCAGGACTTCGTCACTGCCGGCATCGCCCGCGAGCAGGCCGAAACCGCACATACCCAGCGCCGAACCCGACGGCTCAAGCAACTTGTCGCCGTCCTGACGGTGCTGGTGCTGCTCGCGACCGGTGCGACGGTGTTCGCGCTCCAGCAACGTTCCTCGGCCACCGCAGCCCGTGACCGGGCGCTTTCCCAGCGCATCGCAACGCAGGCGGACACGCTGCGCCCGTCCGACCCGGGCGTCGCGGCCCAGCTCGGCGTGGTTGCCTACCGACTGGCCCGGACACCGGAAGCACGCAGTGCCGTCCTCTCCTCGTTCAGCAGTGGCTACGGATTCGCCACCCGGCACCTGGCGGGACACACCCGGGCCGTCGGGGCCGTCGCCTACAGCCGGGACGGCCGGCTGGTGGCCACCGCGAGTGACGACTGGACGGTAAAGCTCTGGGACGCGACCAACCCCCGCCGACCCGATGCCGTCGGCACGTTGCGCGGCCACCAGCTCGCTGCCAAATCCGTGGCGTTCAGCCCCGACGGGCGAACCGTTGCGACCGGCAGCGACGACCGTACCGTCAAACTGTGGGACATCACCGACCCGGCCCGTCCCGCCGTGCGGACCACCCTGCCCACAGCCGCCGGCTCGGTGTTCGGACTCGCCTACAGCCCGGACAACCGACTGTTGGCCACCGGTGGGTACGGCGACACCGTCCGGTTGTGGGATGTCGGCAATCCGTCGGCGGTGGCTCTCGCGGGGACCGTGACCGGCCACCACGGCGCCATCCGGGCGGTCGCCTTCAGCCCCGACGGAAAGCTGCTCGCGACCGGAAGCGAGGACGGCGCCGCCAAGCTGTGGGATGTCACCGACCCGAACAGCCCCGGGTACGTCAGCAACCTGACCGGTGACACCGGCGGCAACGTCGTCGATCCCGACACCCGGATCCGCGCGGTGGCGTTCAGCGGCGACGGTACGTCAATTGTCACTGGAGGTAATGACTCTGAGGCGCGGGTGTTCAGCATCACGGATCCCAAGAGCCCCAGCCAGGTTCAGGTGATCGACTCCGTGGTGCCCATCGTCTCCGTCGCGTTCAGCCCGGACAGCCGCATGGTGGCCATCGCAACGGGTGCCGTGGTCGAGCTGCACAACGCCCACGACTACTCCGACATCGTGTCGTCCTTCGCGCACGGCACGGCCGCCTGGGCGGTGGCATTCAGCCCGGACGGCCGGTCCCTGGCCACCGGCGCGGACGACGGCTCGGTGAAGCTGTGGGACACCCCCGGCCCAGTCCTCTTCGGTCATCACCGGTTCCTGTGGAGTGTGGACGCGTCGCCGAAGGGTCACGTTATCGCGACCGGTGACTACGACAACACCGTCCGACTGTGGGACGTCAGCAATCAGTACAATCCTGTCAGTATCTCCGTGCTCACCGGTCACACCGGCGCCACCGGAGCGGTGAAGTTCCGACCCGACGGCCGCGTACTCGCGACCGGCAGCGTCGACAAGACGATCAAACTCTGGGATGTCGCAGACCCACGGAATCCGGTGTCGCTGGCCACGGTGACCACGGACATCGACGCGGTCAACGATCTGTCCTTCAGCCCGGACGGCCAGACGATGGTGGTCGCGGGTGACAGCGGAGGCATCCAGCTCTGGAATGTGACCGACCCACGGCAGCCCCAGGCGCTGGCCGCCATGTCGGCGGCTCACCCCTCCGGCGCGTCCGCGGCCGTGTTCAGTCCGGACGGGACCACCGTCGCCTCCGCGGGCAAGGACCGCACCGTGCGCCTCTGGGACGTCCGTGACCGCACCCGACCGGTCGAGATCGGACGCCTGACGCAGTTCGGCTCCGGTGTGTACGGTGTCGCCTTCTCCTCGGACGGACGAACGTTGGCCACCGGGGGCAGCGACCGGACCATCACCCTGTGGGATGTCTCGACTCCCGACTCGCCACGCCTGCGCTCGACCCTCACCGGACACGGCGGCGGCGTGAACACCGTCGCGTTCAGCCCCGACAACCGCACGCTCGCCTCTGGCGCGGCGGATTCCACCGTCCGGCTCTGGGACATCCACGACACCGCTCGGCCCGCGCTCCTCGCCGACCTTCGGGGTTACTACAACGCCTTCTCCGAGGTGGCGTTCAGCCCGAACGGCGCCACCCTCTACGGCGCACCCTTCCAGGTCGTCGGCTTCACCTGGGACCTCGACCCCGACACGGTCATCCAGCGGGTCTGCGACCGGGTCGGCGATCCACTCACCCGTAGCGAGTGGGCGCAGTATGTGGGCGACCTGCCGTACAAACCGCCATGCCAATCATGATCAAAATCATCCGGACGGACGATCCCGCCCGGGCCGCACCGGACGTCACACGTGCTCATTGAACGGGACCGGGTCGAGGCAATTCTGCCCGGCTATCACATCGCGGAGGTCCTCGGTCACGGTGGGTCCGGCATCGTGCTGGCCGGCCGGCATCGCCGCCTCGATCGACCTGTCGCGATCAAGATAGTAGCCTCCCGGGGAGGCCGGATCGACGAGCACGGCCGATTCCTGTCCGAAGCCCGGGTACTGGCCTGCCTGGACCATCCACATCTGGTGCGGATCTACGACTACGTCGAGACCGAGGACCTGTGTCTCCTCGTGATGGAACTGCTTCCCGGTGGAAGTGTGCGCACCCGGGCGTCGGCCGGCCTGACCATCGACACGGTCTGCGCGATCGGCCTGGCCGCGGCGGGTGCGCTGGATTGCGCCCACGCCAGTCATATCCTGCATCGGGACATCAAGCCGGACAACATGCTCTTCACGGCGGACGGACTTCTCAAGGTCACCGACTTCGGCATCGCAAAGATCGACGACAGCTCCAGCGCCATCGCCACTGCGCAGGTGGGCACCCCCGCGTACATGTCCCCCGAGCAGATCACCGGTCGCCGGCTCAGCGCTTCGTCCGACGTGTACTCCCTCGGAATCGTCCTCTACGAGCTGTTGACCGGGCGGCCGCCCTTCCCGCTGGACATGCCGCTGCTGGAGCTGCTGCGTCACCACGTCGAGGTGAACCCGCCACCACTGCACCATGCGCCACCCGTGCTCGCAGACCTGCTCACCCGGTCGCTGCGCAAGGACCCGACGCAACGCCATCCCTCGGCCGCGACGTTCGCCCTGGACCTCGCCGCCGCGGCCGCGGGCATCCTGGGACCGGACTGGCTTGCCAGGTGCCCACTGCCGCTGCGGCTCGAGGACGAGGTTCGCGACGCCGCCCGCAGCCGGACCGATATCGACACCGGTCGTCGCGCCACGGACTCACCGTCAGCGCCCCTGGCCGGGGCTGCTGCGCCGAGCGATCCGTCCGGCCCGCCGCTGCGCATCGCCGATTCGGCATCGGATGTTTCGGCACCCGATGGGAATGCCGCCCCGGCGGCTCCAGGCCGGACGCCGTCCCGCCGTAACACGCCACGTCCGTTGATGCGTCGTGCCGCCGCACGGTGGGCCGATCACCTCCGGTCACGAACACCCAGCGACAAACCACGCAACCGGTCGGATATGGACGACGCACGGATCGATTACCCCTTCGGGCTTGCCGTCGAGGACGATGGCACGATCTACGTCTCCAGCCCGTTCCTGAACCGGATCAGTCGCATCGACCCCGACGGAGGGATCAGCGCGGTCGCCGGTACCGGCAAAGCGGGCTTCGCCGGCAACGGCGGTCCGGCGCTCGACGCCGAGTTGGACAGCCCGCACGGCATTGCGGCCGGCCGCGACGGGTGCCTCTACATCGCCGACAGCTTCAACAACCGCATCCGTCGCATCGATCCGCAGGGGATGATCGAGGTTGTCGCCGGCGGCGGCGGGGAATCCGGCCCCGCCATCCCGCCGGCCGGCACCGCGGCGGCTCATCTGAGCCTCAAACGCCCCCATGGGGTGACGCTCGACGCCACCGGTGCGCTCTACGTGGCCTGCACGGACAGCCACCAGATACTGCGGCTAACCCCAGACGGCGCTGTCCTGGTCCTGGCGGGCATCGGCACACCGGGGTTCTCCGGCGACGGCGGACCCGCGACGCTGGCACGTCTGAACCGGCCGTACGCGGTGGCCCTCAACAATCGGGGCGAAGCGTACATAGCCGACACCGGCAACAAGCGGGTCCGCCGGGTCACTCAGGATGGCCAAATCGTCACGATCGCCGGTGTCGTCTACGGCGGCCCGGTGAGCGACGGCACACCTGCGCTGATGGCCGCCATCGGCCCGCCGCACAGCATCGCGGCCGCCTCAACCGGAACTCTTTATATCGCAGATCCCGACAACCGCCGTATCTGGGCGGTCACAGCGGACGGTGCCATTGCGACCGCCGCGGGGTCCGGACGGCCGGGATCGTCCGGCGACAACGACCTCGCATCACACGCCACCCTCGGCCGCCCCCAAGGAGTGGCAACAGGTGCCGACGGCAGCGTGTACATCGCAGACTCAGGTACGCACAGCGTGAGACGCGTCGACCCGCTGGGACGTATCACCACCGTCGCGCCCTGACCAGCCCAGCTAGCTAGCCAGCTAGCCGATTTCTGCGATCCGTACGCCCGGAGCCGGCATGTGCGTCGCAGTCTTGGCGACGCCGGGCCTGACATCGTGTGGGTCCACATCGTGCGGGTCCACATCGGGCTGGTCCGCGGGGTCGTGCGACCCGTGCGGATCGGTGACCTCTTTCGGCAGCTTCAGCGGCAGCGGATCACGTAGGGGCATCGCCTGGTCACCACGGACCACGACGAGCTGATGCAGCGATTGCGTCAGCAGCGGCGCGGCCTGGGGATCGAGCGCGCCGTTGCCGGTGAGCACGATCCGCAGGAACCAGCGCGGACCGTCGATCCCCATCATCGTGCCGGGCATGAACTCACCCGTTACGGCGGTAGGCAGCCGCAGGCGCAGTTCGCTGCCGTAG
>NZ_CAUVXO010000072.1:3974-4463 GCF_963555865.1 Protofrankia sp. Cr1 | reverse complement strand
CGCCCGCTACCCTCCTGCGCCGCGCCCGGTCCCGCGCGAAGAGAGTCCGCGATCTCGGCACGCACCTCGTCCCACAGACCAACACTTTTCGGCGCGGCGAAGACCGACAGCTCCATCGCGCTCTGGCCATCCGTGAGAGTCACCGTCAGCACCTGGCCGGACTCCTGATCGACCTGGAACTGCACCTGGACCCCGTCGATCACGGGGATATGCAGGGACCCCAGATCGAGCCGCCGGATGTGATCGTCCGGAGCGTCCTCGGCGTCATAGGGGCCGTCCGGATCAGGTCCGGAGCCCTCGTCGACGACGTCGAGGATCTCATCCCGGCCGTCCGGTTCACGTGGACCGGAGCCGCCCCGACCATCACGCCTACGACCGCGCCGGAACACTTCGACCACTTCCTGTTGTCACAATAGGCTCCTCGCACATGATGGCCCGCAGCGGTGCCTGGTGTGGATGTGGGCATGCGGGTGGGTGTCGGATCGCCGG
>NZ_CAUVXO010000072.1:3151-3761 GCF_963555865.1 Protofrankia sp. Cr1 | reverse complement strand
CGGTCAGGCGAAGCCGCCGGTCGACCCGAATCCACCGGTACCCCGTACCGTCTCAGGCAGCTCGGCGACCTCGCGGAACGCCGCACGCTCCACCCGTTGGACGACAAGCTGCGCGATTCGGTCACCGCGCCGCAGGTGGACCGGTTGGCGTAGATCGGTGTTGACGAGCAGAACATTGATCTCACCACGGTAACCGGCGTCGACCGTTCCCGGCGCATTGACGATGGACACGCCGTGGCGGGCGGCGAGGCCGCTGCGCGGGTGTACGAAAGCCGCATAGCCCTCGGGCAGCGCGACGGCTATCCCGGTCCCGACCATGGTGCGCTCGCCGGGGGCAAGGGTGACATCCCGGGCCGCCACGAGGTCCGCGCCGGCGTCACCGGCATGGGCGTAGGCGGGCAGTGGGAGGTCCGGGTCGAGCCGTTGTACCAGCACCCCCAACGGATGCGGTCCAGCGTCGGCCGGCTGCGCGGTACGGTCGTCCGTGGCGGTCATGAGTCTCCGATCGGTCCTTGCGGATGCGGGCCGAGGCCGGTAGCCGGCCAGATGCGGGCCGAGGCCGGTGAGCGGCCAGAATCAGCGGTGCCCGACAGAACATGCGCAAGACTAA
>NZ_CAUVXO010000072.1:1519-2457 GCF_963555865.1 Protofrankia sp. Cr1 | reverse complement strand
TGTGCCTCCCCGCTCGTCGCCGGCGCCCACCCCACTGCAGTCAGCTGCCATCACAGCCATCAGCGAATGATCAACAACCGATGAACGCGAACAACCGCGGGCACGGTGGATACTGACCCGCATGCGCTACGAGGAACGGCTGGCGGTACCTCGGCTCTGGCACCTCTGGGCCGCCCTCTGCGCGGGAGTCTTCGGCAGCTACTTCACCGTCTACACAGACGCTACCTGGACGCGGGCCGTGGTCTACGGGGCCATGTTCACCACGATGGAGGCGGCGCTGTGGCAGCTCGGACGTCCCCGACTGGCCATGACCGACGAGGCGATACGCGCGGCCGGCGAGATGGTCGACCGAGCTGACATCCGCGACGCCGTCGCCTGCACCGATGTCCGCACCGTACTCGTCCCGGGCGTGTATGCCCTGACCAGACCGTGGATACGCACCGGTGTTCGAGTCACCACCGCCAACGGTGTGTGGGTGCTGTCCAGCAGGCATCCCGGCACGCTACTGACGGCGATCGGCGCGCCGGTCCCGCGCTGATGCCATGCAACGCCTGTGACGGCCACCGGCCGGTAGAACGGCCGGGTTGACGGTCGGGTTATCAGCCCGCCGGCGGCCCGGAAACCCGAGATGATGGGGGTGCGACAGTGCCACAACCGGTATCGAAGATCGGCTGGAAGATCGTGGGAGGCGCGGCCGGAGCGGCAGCCGGAGCCGCGGCGAGCAAGGCCGTCACCGTGGCGTACAAAAAGATCCGCAAAGCCGACCCACCGACCAGCCCGGCGCATCCCGATACAACCTGGGCCGACGCGATCAGCTGGGCGGTCGCGTCCGGGGTGGCGATCGGCATCGGACGCCTCACCGCGGAACGGGTGGCGGCCCGTTGGTGGGTGAAGACGACCGGGTCGCTGCCACCCGGCATGCACGATGACGACTGAGT
>NZ_CAUVXO010000072.1:0-1319 GCF_963555865.1 Protofrankia sp. Cr1 | reverse complement strand
GCGGTGGCGCCGATGACCTTCGACTCGGTCAACCCAGCGACCGGTACGACGATCGCGACGTTCCCGGTGCACGGCGCCCAGGAGGTGCGCGCCGCGGTCGAACGCGCGCGCAGCGCCACCAGATGGTGGTCCGAACTCGGCGTCAACGGCCGCCGGACGCGCCTGCTGGCCTGGAAGAAGGCACTGTACGACGCCCTCGACGAGCTCGCCGACCTCGTCCACCGGGAGAACGGCAAGACCATCCATGAGGCTGCCCTGGAGATCGGTGCCCACCTCGACGTTCTGGGCTGGGCCGCCACCAACGCCGGGCGGGTCCTGGGTACGCACCGGGTGCGACGCGGTCTGATCACCGCGAACCAGGCCGCGTCCGTGACCTACCAGCCCTACGGGGTGGTAGGCGTCATCGGGACCTGGAACTGGCCCGTCTACACCCCGGGCGGCGCCGTCGTGTCGGCACTCGCCGCCGGCAACTGTGTCGTGTACAAACCCAGCGAGCACACGCCCGCGGTCGGGCGGTTCATGGTGGAGGCATTCACCGACGTGGTCGGCGGACGGCCGGTGCTCTCCATGGTCACCGGCCTTGCCGCCACCGGCGCCGCGCTGTGCTCGGCCGGCGTGGACAAGCTCTCGTTCGTCGGCGCCCCGGCCACCGGCAGGGCGGTGATGGCCCAGTGCGCGACGACGCTCACCCCGGTCGTCCTGGAACTGGGCGGTAAGGACGCGATGATCATTGCGGATGACGCTGATCTCGACGCGGCCGTGGACGGTGCGCTGTGGCTCGGGATCGGCAACTCCGGCCAGACCTGCATCGCCACTGAACGGATCTTCGTGACCGAGGGTGTCTACGATGCCTTCCTCGACAAGCTGGCCACTCAGGCACGAAAGATCACAGCGGGCGCCGGGGAACCATCCGGATACGGCCCGATGGTTCTCCACGGCCAAATCGAGCTCGTGCGTCGCCACCTCCACGACGCGCTGGACCGAGGTGGGCGGGCGGTGGTCGGTGGGCCTGAGTCGCTGCGCCCGCCGTTCATCGATCCGATCGTGCTCGTCGACGTGCCGGACGACGCCCTGGCGATGACCGAGGAGACGTTCGGGCCGACCCTGGTGGTGACCCGGGTAGGTGACATCGACGAGGCCGTGGCCAAGGCCAACAGCGGCGTCTTCGGGCTCGGCGCCTCGGTGTTCTCCCGCCGGCACGGACGGGAGATCGCAGACCGACTGCGGGTGGGTATGGTCTCGGTCAACAATGTCATGATCTTCACTGCGGTCGGCGGGCTGCCGTTCGGCGGCGTCGGGCACTCCGGGTTCGGACGGGT
>NZ_CAUVXO010000071.1:16057-17551 GCF_963555865.1 Protofrankia sp. Cr1 | reverse complement strand
CCCTCAGATGGGCGTGTCGTCGGCTACCGGGACCCCTGATCGGAGCATTCGGGCGTTAATGGTCAATAATATGCGACATCGCACTCGTTCCGTTCTGGTCGGGAGTGGTTGACAAGTGGCAGACTGTCGTGTTCGGAGGAGGTGAACTGTGGTCAACGAGGCTGATCGTTTTGAGGTGCCCCTGTACAGTGTCGCCGAGGCCGGCCGGTACCTGCGGGTGCCGACCTCGACCTTCACGACGTGGGCATATGGGTACATACGCCAGCGGCCGGGACGGTCTCCGGTTCGCGGTGAGCCGATTGTCACAGCATGTTCGACGCCGGAGCACGGCGAGGCCGTGGTGCCGTTCATCGGTCTTGCCGAGGGCCTGGTGCTCGCGGCGATCCGGCGCGCAGGTGTACCGCTTCAGCGCATCCGGCCCGCTCTCACCCGCCTGTCCGAGGAGCTCGGGATCGAGCACGTCCTTGCGTCCAAGGCCCTCTACACCGACGGCGCCGAGGTGCTCTACGACTTCGCCGAGAGCCAGGGCGATACGCCCGAAGCGCGGGGTGCGCGGGACTTGGTAGCCGTGCGCAAAGGCCAGCGGGTGTTCGGGGATGTCGTCGATGCCTACTTGCAGCGCGTCGACTTCGCACCCGATGGCTATGCCCGGCTCATTCGCCTGCCCGAGTACCAGCACGCCGAGATTGTGGTCGACCCCAGTCGCGGGTTCGGTCAGCCGATCTTCTCCCGTGGCGGAGCCAGGCTCGAAGACGTCCTGGGACGGTTCCACGCCGGCGAGCAGCTCGCGGAGGTCGCCGAAGAGTTCGGCGTCCCCCCGGACGAGCTGGAAGACGCCGTACGGATCGCCAGCAAACCCGCTGCCTAGTGGCACATCCCGAGGGGCTTCCCCACGTCTTCGTCGACCGTAGCCTCGGTCGCATCACAGTCCCTCGGCTGCTGCGGCAAGCCGGCATCGAGCTGACGACGCTCGCCGAGCACTATGGCATCCCGCACGACGAGAAGGTCGGCGACGTCACCTGGCTCACCGATACCGCTCGGCTCGGCTGGATCGCGTTCATGAAAGACGAGAGGATCAGGCGTAGACCCACCGAGAAGGCAGCCGTCATGCAACACGCTGCTCGCTGCTTCTACATCACTCGGCAGAACCTGTCCGGTCCAGAGATGGCCCAGCGGCTGATCGACAATCGTGATGCGATCGTCACCGTGTGCGCCGAGGCGGGACCGTTCATTTATGCTGTTCACTCCAACCAGATCAAAAAGATGGATCTTGGTTAGAGCGCCCGGCGATAGGGGCGTGGATGAAGGTGCGGGGCTGGGGCCTCCGGGCGCCGCGACGCGAATCATGATCGCGCGCCCTTCGGCCCCATTGGGACGGCTACCGCGGAGCCGAGCCAGCTCATGGGAAGGCCCCACCGAAGAAAAACCAGGTCGTCCTACAGGGAGCGGCGGTAGGCGTCGAAGGCGCGGGTGGCGAGCATCCCGGCCATCGTC
>NZ_CAUVXO010000071.1:8243-15551 GCF_963555865.1 Protofrankia sp. Cr1 | reverse complement strand
GCCAGCGCGGTGAGGCAGCACAGATAGATGCTGACCGTCAGCCAGTCCGGGTCGGTCGAGCCGGCCTCGCGGGCGGCGCTGACCGCCCAGTCCACCGGGTTGACCCGCGCGATGACCTGCATCCAGCCGGGCATGAGGTTGCGGGCCATGATGGCTGATGACATGAACGTCAACGGCAGGATGGCGAAGTTCACCGCCGCGATCAGGGCGTCCTCCTTGCGCACGATCAGGGCCAGCGCGTGTGAGAAGGCCGCGACCGTGACCGCGACGAGCGACGTGGCGCTGAGCAGGACGGCCGGGCCGACCAGTCCGTTGCGGTAGTGGGTCCCGACGGCCCAGCCGAGCAGCATGATGATGATCGACTGGATGGCGGTGACGACCGTCTGGTAGACGAGCGCGCTACTGATCAGTGCCGACTTCCGGACCGGGGACGTGAGCATCCGATCCATCACGCCGCGATCGATGTCGATGATGACCCTCATCCCGGACCAGCCAGCCGAGAACAGGGCGCTCATCACCACGACGCCCGGGGTCAGGAAATCGAAGTAGGACCCGCCGCCGAAGCCGGGGACATCGACGACCCGACGGAACAGTGAGCCGAACAGGGGCAGCCAGACCACGGCCTGCACGATCGTGATCGCCAGGTATGCCGGCTGGCGCAGCATGGCGCGCAGGTGCCGTACGGTCAACCAGCGCAGCTGGCGGCCTGCGGAGGCCGCGTACTCAGTCGCCGATGCCGGCACCGATCCCGGCCGGGGTACCGGAATGTCCGCCGACAGGCCGGGCCGGGTGGTGCTGTCCGCGATAGCCGTGCTGGTACCGGCGCCGGTGGCCGCGCTGCCTGACATCACGCCACTTCCTTCTTTTCCTGGACGCCCGGGAGAAGGACGTCGTTTCCCCTGGCATCGTCCGCGCGCGGAGCAGCATTGTCCGCGCGCGGAGCAGCATTGTCCGCGCGCGGAGCAGCATTGTGCGCGCGCGGAGCAGCATTGTGCGCGCGCGGAGCAGGCTCGCCGGTGGCCACGAAGCGGCGACCGACATGGCGCAGGTAGACGTCGTCCAGCGACGGTCGGGCGATCGTCGCGGCGATGACCGTGACCTCCACCCGATCGAGGGCGGCGAAAACGGCTGGCAGCGACGACGCGCCGTCGGCCACCCGGCTGTGGACCTCCCGGCCGTCCACCGTGGTTTCGCTGACCCCGGGGACCTCGTTCAGAGCCGTGGTGACCCGGTCCGCGAGAGCGGTGTCGGCAACGGTCGCGAGCTCCAGGTGGACGGCGTCACCACGCAGCTCGCTCTTGAGTTCGTCCGGGCTGCCTTCGACGAGGATGCGGCCGTCGTCGATGATGGCGACCTTGGATGCAAGCCGGTCGGCCTCCTCCAGGTAGTGGGTGGTGAGCAGGATCGTCAGCCCGTCCGCCGCGAGTGAACCGATCTCGTCCCACATCTGTGCGCGCGCGTGCGGATCGAGCCCGGTGGTCGGTTCGTCGAGGAACAGCACGCTGGGCCGGTGGACCAGGCCGACGGCAACGTCGAGTTTTCGGAGCATCCCGCCGGAGTAGGTGCGTGCCGGCCGATCGGCGGCCTGGGTCAGGTCGAACCGTTGGAGCAGGCTGGTGACCCGGGTGGTCAGCCCGGCGCGGGGAAGCCCGTGCAGATGAGCCGCGAGCGCGATGTTCTCCCGCCCGGTCGCTTCCAGATCGATACCGGAACGCTGCGTGACAACCCCGATCGCCTGCCGCACCTGGCCGGGATGGGCGAGGACGTCGAGCCCGGCGACCGTGGCCGCACCGGAGTCAGGACGTGACAGCGTGGTGAGGATCTTCACTGTGGTGGACTTGCCGGCACCGTTGGGTCCCAGCAGACCGAACACTGTGCCGGGGGCGACGCTGAAGCTCAGGCCACTCAGCGCCCGGACACCACCCCGGTAGGTCTTGACCAGGTCGGTTGCCGTGATCGTAGGCTCGACCGGGTCGGCTGGCGAGGCCAGCGTTGCCGTGGAGCTGCCGGACGGCGCCGCGGCCTGCGCCGGAGCCAGATCTGAGGTCATCGGTCCCCCTGACGTTCCTGAACCTGTGGGCTGGCGGGTGACGAACGTGGCGGTTCACAACTGGGACGACTGCGCGGAGCCGTCCGTTTCGGGAGTGGCCGGGCTGACCTGCGCGGCGATCGCCCGTTCAGTCGTGTTCAGGACGGAGTCGGCCGCGACTCCCGTGTGGCCACCGGCCTGCAGTGCGCGGACCACGATGTCGCGGATCCTTTCCGGGTCGGTCTCGCGGGTGTGGATCGCATCCCAGATATGGATGCCGTCCAGGGTCCGTCCGGAGATCGCCCGGATGAGTTCGTCCACGTAGCGGAGCTCGGCCTCGGCCAGCGCGTTGACGTACTCGGTCTCCAACGTGAACAGCCGGGGTAGCCCTTCGCGGACAGCGAAGGCCTCACCCGCGTGGGTGTGCTCGATCTGGAGCATGAGCCGGCTGCGGCGCTCGGTGAGCAGTCGGACGGCGTCGTCGGGTGTGAGCACAGGAAGCAAGGACAGCGCCGCCTCGAAGCGCTGGTACTCCTTGGCGGGTGTGCTGACAAGCTCGGACATCCAGTCGTAGAGCTCGGTGCGGCCGGATGCGGTGATCTCGTAGATGGTCCGTTCGGGCCGTCGGCCTTCGCGAACGGTCTCCCGGGCCGCGATGTACCCGCCACGGACCAGCGAGTCCACCACGGTGTAGAGCGAGCCGTAGGTCAGCTTGATGCTGTGTTCCTTGTGCCGCTCACGCATCGTAGTTGACATCTCGTACGGATGCATAGGTCGTTCGTTGAGCAGTGCAAGTACGGCCAGTGCCAACATGTTTGCTGTCCGTTGACGGGCCATGCTCTCACCATCCCGACTCCGAGTACTCGGCTACGAGTATCCGGGAAGTGGACGTCAACTGTCAATCGGACGGCTACTTTCAGTGGTCAGCGGCCACCGTCGGCCGCAGCTGACGGCCGCCGGGTCGCACTACGGCGTGTTCGCTGGACCAGACGGCCGACTCTCGAAAAGCTCCAGAGGCGCACCCGCTCGAAGAGGCCGAAGCCGCGAACGCAGGTGCCGCCTGGTGTGGCAACAACCGGACACACCGGTCGCGTGACGCCCTACGCCGAGCGCCGAGCGGCTGGCTGCGGCATGCTCACAAGTGCGTCGTGACACATCCGGCGCGGGTGGGCTCGGCGGCGCACCCGCGCCGGCTTCCAACCGCCGGTGCTCTGGGGGCGACGGCCTCCGGGGACGACGGCCTCCGGGCGCGCGATCTGACGATCGTTGCTCGCCCTCTGGTCCTCCGGGCGGTTGGTGGTCCGCGCACCGAACTGTCGCCGGTGGGCGGCTGGGTCAGCCCCCGCCCACCGGCGGCTCCTCCCGCGCGGTCGCAGATGGTAACGGCGTGGGCGCACCGGCGGAGTGCGGTGTGGACCTGCGAGGATCGGTGGCATGCCAGTCGGATCCGAGGCTCCGGCCTCTCAGGAGTTGTTCCGTCGCGCACAGCGAGTCATCCCTGGTGGGGTCAACTCGCCGGTTCGGGCGTTTCGAGCGGTGGGCGGCACACCGCGCTTCATGGTGTCCGGGGATGGTGCGTACCTCACCGACGCGGACGGTCGCCGGTACGTCGACCTGATCTGCTCCTGGGGTCCGATGATCCTGGGTCACGCCCACCCGGCGGTCGTCGAGGCCCTTGCGGTGGCGGCGTCGCGGGGCACGAGCTTCGGCACGCCGAGCCCGGGCGAGGTCGACCTGGCCGAAGAGATCGTGTCCAGGGTGGCACCGGTCGAGCAGGTCCGGCTGGTCAACTCCGGGACCGAGGCCACCATGAGCGCGTTGCGGCTTGCGCGGGGTTTCACCCGGCGTTCGAAGATCATAAAATTTGCCGGCTGCTACCATGGTCATGTCGACGCGCTGCTTGCCGCCGCCGGATCGGGCGTGGCCACCCTTGGCCTACCGGACACTCCGGGTGTCACCAGCGCCACCGCCGCGGACACGATCGTGGTGCCCTACAACGACCTGGGTTCGGTCGAGACGGCGTTCGCCGAGTATCCCGGCGAGATCGCCGCTGTCATCACCGAGGCCGCAGCGGCGAACATGGGGGTTGTCCCGCCGCTGCCGGGCTTCAACGCCGGGTTGCGTCGGCTCTGCGACAGCCACGGGGCGTTGTTCATTCTGGACGAGGTGATGACCGGCTTTCGGATCGGCCCGGCCGGCTGGTGGGGGGTCGAGGGCGCAATCGAGGGATGGGCGCCGGATCTGTTCACCTTCGGCAAGGTCATGGGCGGTGGGCTGCCAGCGGCGGCCTTCGGTGGCCGGGCTGAGGTGATGACGCAGCTTGCCCCGGCCGGGCCGGTCTACCAGGCCGGGACGCTGTCGGGTAATCCGCTTGCCGTTGCCGCCGGTCTCGCCACGCTTCGAGCGTGCGGCCCGGATGTGTACGCGACGGTGGACGCGCGCGCCGGCGACGTCGCCGGGATCGTGTCGACGGCCCTGACCGAGCAGGGCGTACCGCACCTGCCCAGTAGCGCCGGCTCCCTGTTCAGCGTGTTCTTCACCGACGTGCCGTCCGTCGTCGACTACGCCGGGGCGCGGACCCAGTCCAGTGCCCGGTACGCGGCGTTCTTCCATGCGATGCTGGACGCGGGGGTATACCTGCCGCCTTCCGCGTATGAGGCGTGGTTCGTCTCGGCGGCGCATGACGACGAGGCGGTGGAACGGATCGCCGGTGCCGCGCCTGCGGCGGCGCGGGCCGCGGCCGGCGTTCCCGAGCCGGTGCCGGCAACAAGTGCTGGAGGGATGCGCCCATGACGCGGACGGGCGGTGACACACCGCTGACGACCATCCACCTTGTCCGCCATGGTGAGGTCTTCAACCCCGAGAAGATTCTGTATGGCCGGCTGCCGGGGTTCGTGTTGTCGGAGGCCGGCGCGCGCCAGGCCAAGGTCACGGCGGAGTTCCTTGTTGATCATGACATCGCCGCGGTTGTGGCGAGCCCGCTGGAGCGGGCGCGACAGACCGCCGAGCCGATCGCGCAGTGCCGCGGTGTCACCGTTGAGGTAGATCCCCGCCTCATTGAAAGCCGCAACGTCTTCGAAGGCAAGCCGTTCGAGGCCGGGCCCGCGCTTGTCCGGTATCCGAGGATGTGGAAACTTCTGATCAATCCGTTCGAGCCATCCTGGGGGGAGCCCTACGCCGAGATCGCCGGGCGGATGCTGGCCGCCGTCGCCGAGTGGCGTGACACCTACTGCGGCCGGGAGGTGGTCCTGGTCAGCCATCAGCTACCGGTGTGGACGACTCGCCGGGCGCTCGAGGGCAACAGGCTCTGGCACCGCCCGGACCGTCGCCAGTGCGCGCTCGCCAGCGTGACGTCGGCGGTATACGCCGGCGATCGGTTGGTGCGGGTCGACTATGCCGAGCCGAACGGCCCGACTGTGCACCGGGCCGGCTCCGCCGGCGCGTGAGGGTCGCCGGCGGCGACGGGCCGTGGATGTCGGGTGGCCGTGGATGTCGGGTGGCCGTGGGATGTCGGATAGCTGCGGGTCTCAGATAGCTGTGGGTGCTGGGCATCCGCGGCACCTGCAACCTACCCTGGGGTCGAGTTCTACAGTTGGTCGTAGACGTGTCCGTGGTCGGCGCCGGTAGATCAAGAGCGGTGAGGTCATGGATGGCGATGTCAGCGGAGATCTGCTGCACATGAGGGGAGCGGGTGTGGACGAGCGACGGAG
Source organism: Protofrankia sp. Cr1 (assembly GCF_963555865.1). Classification (NCBI taxonomy): domain Bacteria; kingdom Bacillati; phylum Actinomycetota; class Actinomycetes; order Frankiales; family Frankiaceae; genus Protofrankia; species Protofrankia sp. Cr1. Next base: position 9,812 of record NZ_CAUVXO010000071.1, on the reverse strand, counting down.
CGCGGCAGGAGTGGGGGCCGGCGCATCCAGGATGTCGATTGCCCAGGTCGGGCAGCTTCCATGGCATGGTCCGTCTAAGGGTCTGTCGCTCGTTGTCATCAGCGTGCTGTGTGTGTTGGTCTCTGTGGTGACAGGCTGTTCCAGCGGGACCGACAGTGTGGATCAAGCCGCCGGTGGCGGGTTCGGCTTCGTCCAGCAGGCGCCCAACTCCGACTTCGTCCCGATCGACAAGCGGGTGCCGGCGCCGAACCTCGCCGGTCCGACCGTGGCCGGTCCAGACCTGGACCTCGCGGGCTTCCGCGGGAGGATCGTCGTCGTGAACTTCTGGGCCTCGTGGTGCGCGCCCTGCCGCGCCGAAACGCCCGGCCTGGTCACGATGGCCGCGGACAACCCGCAGGTGGCCTTCGTGGGAGTGAACGAGAAGGACAACCTCTCGGCGGCGAAGGCGTTCATCCGGGACAACGGTGTGACCTATCCCAGCATCGTCGACCGGATCGGCACGCTCGCCGCGCGCTGGCCGGTGCCGCCCGGCCTGCCGTCCACCTTCGTGCTTGACGGTAAGGGTCAACTCGCGGCCCGGTTCACCGGCGGCGTCCTCGCCGACGAGCTGATGCCCGTCCTCACCAGGCTGGCGGCCCAGACATGAACGACACCGCCATGAACGACACCGCAGGGACGCGGGAGGCACCTGCGTGAGCGTCGCGTCGTTCGTCACCGACGGACCCGTGCTGCTTGCCGCGCCGGTCGCTGCGGCGGCCGGACTGCTGTCGTTCCTGTCACCGTGTGTGCTGCCGCTGGTGCCTGGATATCTGTCATTCGTCACAGGGCTGTCGGGTGAGGACCTCGCCATCGGTGCTCCTGGAGTCCTGATCCCAGCCGCAGCCCCAGCCGCAGCCGCAACTCCGACCGCCACCCGCAGCCCGACCCAGGCCTGGGCCCGGTTGCGGGCCGGGCGTCGACGGGTGGGCCGCGTCACCCTCGGAACCGGCCTTTTCGTCGCCGGCTTCACCGGGGTCTTCGTCAGTTATGGTGCCGCGTTCGGCGGGTTGGGGCGATGGTTGACCCTGCACCAGGTCGGCGTCAGCCGGATCCTCGGCGCGGTGACGATCGTCATGGGGCTGGCGTTCGCCGGTGCGTTCGCGCGGGTTCCCCTGGCCAACCGGGAGTGGCGCATCCACCGCCTGCCGACGTCCGGCCTGGTCGGCGCACCGCTGCTTGGCGTCCTGTTCGGGATCGGCTGGACGCCCTGCCTCGGGCCCACGCTGACGGCGGTGCTCGGGCTGGCCGTGCAGAGCGCGACCGCCGGCCGGGGGGCGTTTCTCTCCGCCGTCTACTGCCTGGGGCTGGGCGTGCCGTTCCTGATCGTGGGCCTGGCGTTCCGGCGGGTTGCCGGTGCGCTGGCGGCGGTGCGCAGGCGCGCGCGGATGCTCACCCTCTTCGGCGGCATCCTTCTTGTGATTGTCGGATTCCTCCAGGTCACCGGTGCCTGGACGGATCTGATCGCGGCTGCGCGCCCCTACGCGCCGGGTTTCGCGGAGAGTCCGCTGTGACAACGGGCGGAGGGTCCGC